>NZ_JBHYJH010000031.1:0-15641 GCF_042740445.1 Streptomyces sp. NPDC059003
ACCCGACCTTCGCGGGCGCCCTGTCGGGCGGCTGGGACGCGTTCGTGACGATGCTGAGCTGGATCGCGATGGCGCTCGCCGTGGCCCTGCCGTTCGCGGCGGTGGCGGCGCTGCTGGCGCTCGCGTGGCTGCGGTGGCTGCGCCCGCGCTGGCCGAAGGCGCCCAAGGCACCGGACGCCCCCTGACGGCACACCGGGTTCGACAGCAACGGGCGGGCGGGTGGGAGAAGCCGCGCAGCGGCGAGACAGCTGCCGCCCCCATCTAACGTGTCGCCATGAAGCAACGACTGGTAATCATCGGGGCGGACGCCGCAGGCATGTCCGCGGCGTCGCAGGCGCGCAGGCTGAGGACGCCGCAGGAGCTGGAGATCGTCGCCTTCGAGCGGGGCACGTTCACCTCCTTCTCGGCGTGCGGCATCCCGTACTGGGTCGGCGGTGACGTCCCCGAGCGCGACGACCTGATCGCGCGGACGCCGGAGGAGCACCGGCGCCGCGACATCGATCTGCGGATGCGAACGGAGGTCGTCGAGATCGACCCGCAGGGGCGCCGGGTGCGCTCGCGCGACCTCGCGTCGGGCGCCGAGGAGTGGACGGCGTACGACAAGCTCGTGATCGCCACCGGCGCCCGCCCGCTGCGGCCCCCGCTGCCCGGCATCGAGGCGCCCGGCGTGCACGGCGTGCAGACCCTCGACGACGGCCAGGCCCTGCTCGACACGCTCGCGGACACGGACGGGCGGCGCGCGGTGGTGATCGGCGCGGGCTACATCGGCGTCGAGATGGCCGAGGCGCTGCTGCACCGCGGCTACGACGTGACCGTCGTCAACCGCGGCGAGCAGCCGATGGCCACGCTCGACCCGGACATGGGCCGCCTCGTGAACGACGCCATGTCCGGCATGGGCATCACGATGGTGAACGATTCGGCGGTCACCAAGATCCTGACCGGTGAGGACGGGCGAGTGCGGGCCGTGGCCACGGAGGCGGCCGAGTACCCGGCGGACGTGGTGGTGCTCGGCATCGGCGTACGCCCCGAGACGGAGCTCGCGCGGGCCGCGGGCCTGCCGCTCGGCGAGCACGGCGGTCTGCTCACCGACCTCGCGATGCGAGTGCGCGGGCCCGTCGCGGACGGGGCGATCTGGGCGGGCGGCGACTGTGTGGAGGTGCTGGACCTGGTCTCGGGCCGCGAGCGGCACATCGCGCTCGGCACGCACGCGAACAAGCACGGGCAGGTCATCGGCTCGAACGTGGGCGGCGGTTACGCCACGTTCCCGGGGGTCGTCGGGACGGCCGTGAGCAAGGTGTGCGACCTGGAGATCGCGCGCACGGGCCTGCGCGAGAAGGACGCGCGGGCGGCGGGCCTGCAGTACGTGACGGTGACGATCGAGTCGACGAGCCGGGCCGGGTACTACCCGGGTGCGGCCCTGATGACGGTGAAGATGCTGGCGGAGCGGCGCACGGGACGGCTGCTCGGCGTCCAGATCGTGGGCCGAGAGGGCGCGGCCAAGCGCGTGGACATCGCGGCGGTCGCCCTGACGGCCGGTATGACGGTGGAGCAGATGACGGCCCTGGACCTGGGCTACGCCCCGCCGTTCTCCCCGGTCTGGGACCCGGTCCTGGTGGCGGCCCGCAAGGCGACGGCGAAGGTCCGGGCGACGGGAGCCTGACGAGAAGCACGAAAAGCAGGTGAGGGGCGGGCGGGATAATCCGCCGCGAGGCGACGACCGCCCACCCTTCGCCGCGGAATCCGAACGCGCCGGGCGCACGCCCTACGCGTGCATACGCCACGCACTACGGCGGCGAGGCAGCGCGACCCCCGTGAGCGGCCACGGCTCCGCGCACGGAATTCCGAAGCTTTATTTCCGAACCGCCTCACGGCTCCCAGGGCCCTCATCCCCCACCAGCCGGCAATGGCCCACTCTTTTTCCGCCAGATCTCACGGAATCGGCGCAGACCCCCCAGGCGAGACGCACTATGTGACGCGTCAGAGCGGTACGGACACCCATGGCAACGCGCGTACGTGCCGTTTGGGGGGCGGGTCCGGCGGGGGTGACACCGCCATGATCCGACTGTGGAGGGAACCGCAACCACCATGAACCGCACCGCACGAGCGGCGGCACTCGGGGCCGGCGCTCTCCTTCTCGCGCTCTCGCTGCCCGCGCGGGCCGCCACGGCGGCGGAGCAGCCCCGGATCGACCTCCGCGTCCTGGTGGTGACCGACGGCGGCCCCGCGACCGCCGCCATCGCCGCCGAACTCGACGCCCAGGGAACCCCGTTCACCACCGTCGACCTGCGCGAGAGCGGGCGGCAGGTGATCGACGCGGGCTTCCTCGCCGACACCGTGGACGGCAGACCGCGCGCCAAGTTCCAGGCCGTCGTGCTGCCCAACGACAACCCGTTCGGCGGCGGCTCGGCGGAGCCGGCCGCGCTCGCCGCGTACGAACGCACGTACAACATCCCGCAAGTGGACGCCTACACCTACGCCCGCCCCCAGACGGGCCTGAGCGCGCCGAGGTTCAGCGGGTCGCTCGACGGGGCGCGGGCGCGGGTCACGGACGCGGGCAGGGCGGGCGCGTTCGCGTATCTCGCCGGGGCCGTGCCGTTCGAGGACAACTCCCCTGCCGTGAGCGAGAGTTACGGTCACCTCGCGCAGCCCGCGCCGGGTGCCGACTTCACTGCGTACGTGGACGCGCCGGTCCCCGGCACGTCCGAGCGGGGCTCGCTCGTCGGCGAGTACCGGCACGACGGGCGCCGCGAGCTCGTCGTCACGTTCGTGTACAACAAGGACCAGCAGCAGTTCCGGCTGATCGCGCGCGGCGTCGTGGACTGGATGACGCAGGGCGTGCGCCTCGGCGCGGCGCGCAACCACTTCTCGGTGCACGTCGACGACGTGTTCGGCGCCGACGACCGCTGGGACACCGAGCTCAACTGCACCCCGGGAGACGTGGACTGCGAGCCGGGGCAGGGCACGCAGTCCAGCATCCGGATGACGGTGGCCGACGCGGAGTACGCCGTCGAGTGGTCCGAGCGCCGCGGCCTGCCGCTCGACCTGGCCTACAACGGCGGCGGCAGCGAGCTGTACCGCGAGGAGAACGAGGGCGAGGACCCGCTGGCCGACCGGCTCGTGGACGACCGGGACGCGTACCGCTGGGTCAACCACACCTACAGCCACGCGTTCCTCGGCTGCGTCCAGGACACCGCCCAGGTGCCGTGGAAGTGCGCGAAGAACCCGGACGGCAGCACGCGCTACGTGACCAGAACCGAGATCGACGAACAGATAGCCGACAACCAGACCTGGGCCGAGGACAACGAACTCCCCCTGACCGAAGGCGAACTGATAACGGGTGAGCACTCGGGCCTGCGCGTCCTGCCGCAGCAGCCCGACGACAACCCGAACCTAGTCCCCGCGCTGCGCGACAACGACGTGCGCTGGCTCGGCTCGGACAACTCGCGCGAGCCGGGCCAGCGCCAGGTCGGCCCGGCCGTGACCGTGCCGCGCTTCCCCATGAACGTCTTCTACAACGCGGGCCGCGTGCGCGAGCAGGTCGACGAGTACAACTGGATCTACACCCGCAAGGCCGACGGCGGCAGCGGGATCTGCGAGAACTCGCCGGTCACGACCTGTCTGGACAAGCCCCTGGACACCACGACCGGGTACGCCGACCACATCGTGCCGGCGGAGTCGCGGATCGCCCTCGGCCACGTCCTGTCGGGCGATCCGCGCCCGCACTTCATCCACCAGTCGAACCTGGCGGAGGACCGGATCGCGTACCCGGTCCTGAACCGCGTGCTGGACGACTACGAGGCGCTGTTCGCACCGTCCACACCCCTCGTGAACCTGCGCATGGCGGACACCGGCGCCGAGCTGCGCTCCCGCGCGGAGTGGGACGCGGCACTCGACGCGGGGCGGGTCACGGCGTACCGGATCGGCGACACGGTGACGGTACAGGCGCCGTCCGGCGTAGCCGCGACAGCCACGATGCCCACAGGCACACGCCAACAACTGCCCACCGGCACCGCCCCGTTCGGCTCGCCCTACGCGGGCAGGACCTCCGGCTGGACATCACCGGCACCCCTCCAGGACAGAGTCACCCTCACACTCCCACCTGGCCGCACGTCCCACCGCTAACGGCCGCCCCCCACCGCACAACCGAATACCACCCGGGGACCCCCACCCATGCCGACTCCAGCCGAACCCGTCCCGTTAAAGGCGCCCACGCCAGCAACCGCAACAAAGGTCACGCTGCTGACCGAGGGCACCTACCCCCACAGCCACGGCGGGGTCAGCGTCTGGTGCGACCAGCTGGTCCGCGGGATGCCCGACGTCCACTTCGACGTCATCGCGGTCACCGGCACCGGAGGTGAACCGCTCGCCTGGGAACTGCCGCCGCACGTGACAGCCCCCGTCTGCCTGCCGATGTGGGGCCCGCCCCCCACGGGCCGCGCACCCCGTGCCCGTACACGACGTCAACTCCTCACCACGTACGAGGAGTTCCTCACCGCGCTACTCGACCCCGCCGCGGAGCCCCGCTTCGGCCCGGCGCTGTACGAGCTGGCCCGGCACGCCCGCGCGGGGGTGCTCGGACCCGTGCTGCGCGGCCACCACGCGGCCGGCGTACTCACCTCGGTATGGCGGGCGCCGGGGCTCGCGGTGGCCGAGGCCCGGCCCACGCTGCACGACGCCGTGACCGCGACCTCCCTGCTCGAACACGCGCTGCGCCCCCTCTCAGCCAAGCCGCCCGAGCACGGCGTGACCCACGCGGTGAGCGGCGGCATCGCGGCACTACCAGGCCTGACAGCTCACCACTTCCACAACACTCCCCTGCTGTTGACCGAGCACGGCGTGTACTTGCGCGAACGCTACCTGGGTTACCGCACGGGCCCGTACCGCTGGCCGGTCAAGGCGGTCCTGCTCGGCTTCTTCCGGCTGCTGGCCGAGGAGACGTACCGCAGGGCGGCCCTGATCACGCCGGGCAACCGCTACAACCGGCTCTGGGAGGAGCGCGGGGGCGCCGACCCGGCCCTGATCCGCACCGTCTACAACGGCGTGGACCCCGAGGCGTTCCCACCCGCGGGCCCGGAGCCGAAGTCACCGACCCTGAGCTGGGCGGGACGGGTCGACCCGATCAAGGACCTGGAAACACTGATCCACGCCTTCGCCCTGGTCAAGAAGAAGATCCCCGAGGCCGGACTCCGCCTCTTCGGCGGCACCCCGCGCGGCGGCGAGGCATACCGAGACCGGTGCAAGGAGCTAGCCGCATCACTCGGCCACGCGGACTCCGTCGTCTTCGAGGGCCGCGTGGAACACATCAAGGACGCCTACGCGGCAGGCAACGTAGTGATGCTGTCCAGCATCAGCGAGGGCTTCCCGTTCACGCTGATCGAGGCGATGTCGTGCGGCCGGGCCACCGTGTCCACGGACGTGGGCGGCGTCCGCGAGGCGGTGGGCCCGACGGGCCTGGTGGTACCGCCACGCGACCCGGAAGCGATGGCACGAGCGGCAGTCGAACTCCTCCAGGATCCCGAGCGGCGGGCCGCGATGGGCGAGGCGGCCCGACTACGGGTCATAGAGCAGTTCACGCTGCGCCAGACGATAGCGGCGTTCCGCGAAATCTACGCGGAACTGTCCACACCCACCCCAGCCCACAACTCGCCACCCACCGGGCCGCAGCCGCGAAACAACGGGAGGGGCCGTGCCGGTATGTCCGAACGGAGCCAGGTGACACGGGACGACCCGCGTCCGCCGTACGACGGATGCCATGCGGGCGAGTACGGACATACCGGCGCGGCCCCGCACCACAACCGCCGGAGCGCACCACCGCGACACCCCACGGCGGGGCACCGGCCCACCCCAGAAGGCGAGGCAGCCGGATGAGCGGCCCCATCCCCCTGCCGCCCCGCAAGGACGGAACAGACGCGCTGGCCCCACGACGACGGCCCTCATGGGCACGCCCCGACAGCCCAGCACCCACCCGCCGCCGTGGCCCCTCGTGGTCCCGTCCGGAAACCCCCCGACACCTGAAGCCCTGCCCCCGTACCACCCCCACCACCCCCACCGCCCCCACCACCCCCGACACTCCCGAGGCCCCGACCCCCCGCCGCGCAACCCTGCGCCCCGCGCGCCCCGACGACCCCGTAGACCGGCTGGCCGCCCAGCTCGCCGACGACATCGGCGCCGCCGTGCACCCGTACGAGGTGGCGGCCGTCCTGGAGTCGCAGGGCATGACCGGGGACCGGATCCAGGAGGCGTACGGGCACCCCGACCTGTTCTCACTCGCCGACGCCCTGCACGAGCGGGTGCCGCGCAGCCATCCCGAGCCGGACCTGCCGACCGAGGACCCCTGGAAGCCCGACCATCTGCGCTGTGCGCTGCGCGGCCTGCTGTTCGCCCTGCCGGGCACGGCGTATCTGCTGAGCGACGGGATCTGGCGCGGCACCGCGGGCCTGCACGGCCTGATCGCCGCGGCCCTGGTGTCCTGGGCCTGGTCACAGGCGCTCAGCCACCGTGCGTACGTCCGGCTGGCCGCGGGCCGCCACGAGGCGGGGCGGGCGCTGCTGTGCGGCGCGCCGGTCGGCGTCGGCTGCGCGAGCGCGGCGGGGCTGGCCGTAGCGGGCCCGTCACCGGCGGCCGTGTTCGCGGTAGGGCAGTCCTGCTATCTGGCCGCTGCAAGCGCACTGCTCGTACTGGGCCACGAGAGGCTGCTGGCCACGGCCCTGCTCCCCATCGCGGCGGGCGCGGCCACGCTGCCCTGGTGGCAACCACCGACGGCACTGCGCACCGCGCTACCGGCCCTCACCGTGCTGCTCACGACGGCCGCAGCGACCGTCGCGCTGCGCACCGCGCTGCGCACACCCCCGACGCCGGGTCCCGCGCCGCACCTAGTGCGCTCGCTGCCGTACGGCCTGTTCGGGCTCGCGGCCGGAACGCTAGCGACGACCGCGGGCCAGCGGGACCCGTACGCAGTGGTCGTCCTGACCCTGAGCATGGGCCCGGCCGAGTGGCTCCTCTACCGCTATCGCGGACTCGCGACAGCGGCCCTGCGCGCCTCCGCCACACCGACCGGATTCCGCCTCCGCTCGGCCGGAGCGTTAGGCGCCTGCGGGACGGCGTACCTGGCGTCGCTAGCCCCGGCCGCCCCGCTACTCGACACCACACCAGCCGAACTCCTCACGCTCGGAGCGGTGTTGTGGACCGCGCTGCTGCTCCAGGCCTTCGGCGTGGCGTGGCCTTCGGCGGCCGCGTGTCTGGCGGCGGCCACGGCCACGCTCCTGCCGCGACTCTCGCCGCTGCCCGAGGCGATGGCTCAACCAGCGGCCTGTACCACGGCGGCGCTCGCCCTGTGCGGCACCGCAGTCCACCACCTGGGCCGCCCCACGGCCCACGCCTGACCAACGCACCCCACAAGACACCCCACCCACACACCCACCCACACACCCACCCCCACCACCCTCACCCTCACCCAGGAGCCCCCATGACCCCCACACCGCTAGCCGCCGTCACAGGAGCCGACGGATTCATCGGCTCGCACCTCACCGAGGCCCTGGTCACCTCGGGCCACCGCGTGCGTGCGATGGTCCAGTACAACTCCTTCTCGTCGTACGGCTGGCTGGAGACCCTGCCCGCCGACGTCCTCGCCGAGGTGGAGATCCAGCTCGGCGACGTCCGCGACGCCGGCTCGGTCCACACCCTGGTCGCCGAGGCCGAGGCGGTCTACCACCTGGCCGCGCTGATCGCGATCCCGTACTCGTACCGGGCCCCGCACTCCTACGTCGAGACGAACGTCACCGGCACCCTCAACGTCCTCGAAGCCGTACGCCACGCGGAGACGCCGCGCCTGGTCCACACGTCCACCAGCGAGACGTACGGCACCGCGCGAACCGTGCCGATCACCGAGGACCACCCCATCAACACCCAGTCGCCGTACGCCGCTTCGAAGGCGGGCGGCGACCGGCTCGCGGACAGCTACCACGCGAGCTTCGGCACGCCCGTGGTGACGCTCAGACCGTTCAACACCTACGGCCCGAGGCAGTCGATGCGCGCCGTCATACCCACGGTCATCGGCCAGGTCGCGGCGGGTTCGCGGGAGATCACGCTCGGCGATCTGCGCCCCACGCGGGACTTCACGTTCGTCACGGACACGGCGCGGGCCTTCCTCGCGGTGGGCGCCGCGCCGGCCGACGCGGTGGTCGGCCGCACGTTCAACGCCGGGACCGGCGGCGAGATCTCCGTCGGGGACCTGGTGCGGCTCATCGGCAAGGTCATGGCCGCCGACCTCGACGTCCGCACCGACGAGCGCCGGATGCGGCCCGCGCGCTCCGAGGTGATGCGCCTGGTCGCCGACGCGACGCGGCTGCGCGAGGCCACCGGCTGGACGCCGGAGCACGACCTCGAACAGGGCCTGGCCCGCACCGTCGACTTCTTCCGCGACCCCACCCACCTGGCCCGCTACAAGACCGGCACCTACAACATCTGACGCCCCGACACCCAACCCTCTCACCAAGGGAGTTCTGCCATGCACGCAGTCATTCTCGCCGGAGGCAAGGGCGTCCGGCTCCGTCCCTACACCACCGCCCTGCCCAAGCCGCTGGTCCCGATCGGCGACCAGCACGCGATCCTGGAGATCGTGCTGCGCCAGCTCGCGGCGGCCCGCTTCACCAGCTGCACCATCGCCATCGGCCACCTCGGCCACATCATCCGGGCCTACGTCGGCGACGGCTCCCGCTGGGGCCTGCGCGTCGGCTACTCCGCGGAGGAGAGCCCGCTCGGCACCATGGGCCCCCTCCTGACGATGCGGGACGAGCTGCCCGAGCACTTCCTCGTGATGAACGGGGACGTCCTCACCGACCTCGACTACGCGGACGTGCTCCGCCGCCACCGGGAGTCGAAGGCGCCGCTGACCATCGCCACGTACCCGCGCGAGGTCCACATCGACTTCGGCGTGCTCACCACCGACGAGAGACGCGTCGTCGCCTTCACGGAGAAGCCGAGCGTGGACTACCGCGTCTCGATGGGCGTCTACGGGGTCTCGCGCGACACCCTCGCGCCCTACACGCCGGGCCTGCCGCTCGGCTTCGACGAGCTCGTCATCGACCTGCTCAAGACCGAGAACCCGCCGTACGCCTACGAGTTCGACGGCTACTGGCTCGACATCGGCCGCCCGGACGACTACGACCGCGCCAACGCCGAGTTCACCACCCACCGCGCCCTGCTGCTCAAGGGAGCCTGACGTGCGCATCCTCGTCCTGGGGGCCACCGGGTACCTGGGCGGGCACATCGCGGGGCGGCTGCGCGCGCTGGTGGGGGCGCGGCTGCTCACCGGGGGCCGCGCCCCGGGCGCCGACCTGCGCTGCGACCTCGCCACCGCCGCGCCCGGCGACCTCGCGGGGCTGCTCGCGCAGGCGGCGCCGGACGCGGTCGTCAACTGCGCGGGCGCGGTCGGCGGCAGCGCCCTGACGCTTGCGGAAGTCAACTCCCGTGGCCCCGCGGCCCTGTGCGAGGCGCTGCGGTCGGCGGCGCCCCGCGCCCGCCTGGTCCAGCTGGGCTCCGCCGCGGAGTACGGGCCCACCGCGCACGGCGAGCGGGCGCGCGAGGACACCCCGGCCCGGCCCGTCTCCCCGTACGGCGCCACCAAGCTGGCGGGCACGCTCGCGGTGACCTCGTCGGGCCTGGACGCGGTCGTCCTGCGCGTCACGAACCCGGTCGGCCCCGGCGCGCCCGCCGCGGGCCTGCCCGGGCGGCTCACCGGCGAACTGCGGCGCGCGGTCGGCGAGTTGCCGCACGGCACCGTGCGGGTGGGGGACCTGTCCACGCACCGGGACTTCGTCGACGTACGCGACGTGGCGCGGGCGGTGGAGCTCGCGGTGACCGCCGCGGGCCCGCTGCCGCCGCTCCTGAACGTCGGCAGCGGGCGGGCCGTGCCGGTGCGCGACCTGGTGTACGGCCTGGTGCGCGCGGCGGGCTTCCGGGGCCGGGTCGAGCAGTCCCTGTCCGGGTCAGGCCGGTCCGCGGCGGTCCCCTGGCAGTGCGCGGACGTCACGGCCGCCGCGCGGGAGCTCGGCTGGGTGCCCGCGCACCGCCTCGCCGACACCCTCGACGCGCTGTGGGCGGCGGACGGCGCGGGCCGCCCGGTCGCGGCGGACCGGACATGAGCTCCCTGCTCGTGCCGCTGTACGTCCACCCGGACGCGGCCCCCGGGGCCTGGCAGGCGCTGATGGCGGTCGCGCCCGCCCTGTACGGCGTCGTGCTCAACGCCGCCGACGGTCCTGGCGCGGCCCCCGACCCGGCGTTCGCCGCGGTCGCGCACGCGCTGCGCGCGGCCGGGGTGCCGGTGCTCGGGTACGTCGACACGGCGTACGGGCAGCGGGCGGCCCGCGAGGTCGCGGACGACCTGGACCGGCACCGCGACTGGTACCAGGTCGACGGCTGCTTCCTGGACCGGATCGCGCCGGGCCGCCGCGACCTGCGCCACTGCCGGCGCCTGGTCCGCTCGGCGCGCGGGCGCGGCGTCGCGCCGGTGGTCCTCAACCCGGGCACGCACCCGGCGCCGGGCTATGCGCGCGCCGCCGACCTGCTCGTCACGTTCGAGGGGCACTGGGCGACGTATCTGCACGCGTTCACCGCACCGGCGTGGACGGCCCGGCACTCCCCCGATCACTTCTGCCATCTGGTGTACGGGGTGCCGCCCGCGCTGACCCGCCTCGCCGCGCGCACGGCCGCGCGGCGCGGCGCCGGGGTGCACTGCGCGGTGCCGGGCGCGGGACCCAACCCATGGACGGAACCGCCGGAACCGCCGGAGCCGCAGGAACCGCAGGAACCGCCCGTGCCGCCGGTGACCGGTGGCACGGAGTCCGGCTAGCGGGCCGTGCGCGTGTGCACGTACTCCACGAGGCCGGTCAGGGCGTCCGGGTCCGTGGTCGGCAAGACGCCGTGCCCGAGGTTGAAGACGTGCCCCTCGAGGCCGGAGGCCGCGGCGAGCACCTCGTCGGTCTTCTCCCGCACCGCCTCCGTGCTGGAGAACAGCACGGCCGGGTCGAGGTTGCCCTGCAGCGCCTTGCCGGGTCCGACGCGGCGGGCCGCCTCGTCGAGCGGCACGCGCCAGTCGACGCCGACGACGTCCGCACCGGCCTCACCCATGAGCCCGAGCAGCTCGCCGGTGCCGACACCGAAGTGGATGCGGGGCACCCCGTACCCCTCGACGGCCTTGAACACCTTGGCCGACGCGGGCATCACGGACCGCCGGTAGTCGGCGGGAGCGAGCGCGCCCACCCACGAGTCGAAGAGCTGCACGGCGCTCGCGCCCGCCTCGATCTGCACCTTCAGGAAGGCGCCGGTGATCTCCGCGAGCCGGTCGAGCAGGTCGGCCCACAGCTGCGGGTCGCCGTACATCATGGCCTTGGTGTGCTCGTGGTTACGGCTGGGACCGCCCTCCACGAGGTAGCTCGCGAGGGTGAAAGGCGCACCGGCGAAGCCGATCAGCGGCGTCGCGCCGAGCTCGGCCGTGAGCATCCCGATGGCCTCGGTGACGTAGCCGACGTCGTCCGGCGTGAGGTCCCGCAGCTGCGCGAGGTCGGCCCGCGACCGGATCGGCTTCGCCACGACCGGGCCGATGCCCGGCTTGATGTCGAGGTCGACGCCGATGGCCTTGAGCGGTACGACGATGTCGCTGAAGTAGATCGCCGCGTCCACGCCGTGCCGGCGCACCGGCTGCAGCGTGATCTCCGTGACGAGCTCCGGCATCATGCAGGACTCCAGCATGGCCGTGCCCTCGCGGACCTTGCGGTACTCGGGCAGGGAGCGCCCGGCCTGGCGCATGAACCACACCGGCGTGTGCGGCACGGGCTCGCGCCTGCACGCCTTGAGGAAGGCGGAGTCGTACGTGGCTGCGTTCTGCCGGCCGGTGGCCTCGTCGTTGACACTCACTGGGAAAGTCTCGCACGAGACCGCTCGGGGAAAAGAAGCCCGTCCGGCGATTGAGGACGAGCGCGCAGCGCGATCAACGCCCACCGAGCCAACACCCACCAGCCCCCCGGGACAGCGAAGCGCACCCCGAGAGGGGTGCCCAAGGGTGTCTGTGCCTGCACAAGGTCGCCGTTCCCCTTAATCTTCCCCGCATGGCTGCGGCTCAAGAACAACGGTCGGACGGCACCGGCGAGATGGACGGGGCACCGGGAAGCGTGGCGGACACAGCTCCGCCGCCGTTCCGCGCTGCGGTCGACGCGCTGCGCGGGGCACGGCTGCGGCCACAGATCGAGATCGACCCAACACGGCCACCTCAGCGGCTCGCCCCGTACGCGTACGCGCTGGAGGCGGCCGTGGTGGACGGCGACGAGGACCTCGCGGACGGGCGGCTCGTCCTGCTGCACGACCCGGCGGGGCACGACGCCTGGCAGGGCACGTTCCGTCTGGTGACCCTGGTGCGGGCCGAGCTGGAGCCGGAGATGGCGGCCGACCCGCTCCTTCCCGAGGTCTGCTGGTCGTGGCTGGTCGGCGCGCTCCAGTCGCGCGGGCTCGCCTGCGGCGAGCCGAGCGGGACGGTGACGCGGGCCGGTTCGCACTACTTCGGCGGGCTCGCGGAACGCCCGCCCGCGTCCCAGATCGAGATCCGGGCCTCCTGGACGCCGCGCGAGGGCGCGGGCGGGGTCCCGGACACCGGGGGGCACCTGGCGGCGTGGTGCGACCTCCTGAGCCAGATCGCGGGCCTGCCGCCCGCCGGGCCCGGCGACGGCTCCGTGGTGACGCTCCCCCAGCGTCGGGGCCCGCGAGGCACCTGACCGTCAATCGCGCTCCGCGCTCGTCCTCGAACGCCGGACGGGCTGAATGCCGCGCCGTGACGCGCTGACACCTGCCGGACGGGCTGGATTTCCAGCCCGTCCGGCGTTTGAGGACGAGGCCGCAGGCCGATCGACGGCACCCGAGCCCCACGAGCACCAGGCACCGCCCCAAGCCCAGGGGGCAGAAAAACTCACCAAATCGTGATCATCCCCTAAAGGCGGCCGGACGAGGTGCCGAAGAGGTCTGTGACCTTGAATCGCACGGTTCGCCCCGGCTTCATCCCCGAGCCGGTCCCGTCCCGCCACCCCAGGAGGCCTGGTGTCCGTTCTCCTCGAGCAGCCCGCAAGCCTGGTCGCCTACCGCCCGAACAAGCCGACCGCCATGGTCGTCGTCGCCGACCCACGTGTCCGCTCCACCGTGACCCGCCACCTGTGGGCGCTCGGTGTGCGGGACGTCATCGAGGCCTCGTCCATCGCGGAGGCTCGTCCCCGCATCGGCAACCCCCGTGACATCTGCGTCGCGGACGTCCACCTGCCCGACGGCTCCGGCCTCACGCTGCTTTCCGAGACCCGTGCCGCGGGCTGGCCCAACGGCCTCGCGCTCTCCGCCGCCGACGACATCGGCGCCGTCCGCAACGCCCTCGCGGGCGGCGTCAAGGGCTACGTCGTCACCGGTACCCGTACGAACGTGGGCCTGCCCACCCGCCCCGGCGCCGCCCCCATCGGCTCGGCCGCGGCCCGCCTGCACCGCCGCCCCCCGGGTGCCCCGAGCCACCCGGGCGGCTACCGCGAGCTGTCGGGCCGTGAGGTCGAGGTCCTTCGGCTCGTGGCCGAGGGCCAGTCGAACAAGGCGATCGGCGTCTCGATGGGCCTGTCCGCCCTGACCGTCAAGAGCCACCTCGCCCGCATCGCCCGCAAGCTCGGCACGGGGGACCGGGCGGGAATGGTAGCGGTGGCCCTGCGCACCGGAATCATCCACTGACCGATTTACACCCCCTGGACGCCCGTCGACGTAACGTTCCGTCGACGGGCGCCGTCCGTTCACAGATACCCTTGACAGGTGACCGACGCCCAAGAGACCGCAGCAGACAGTTCACTGCGAACCACCGGAGGCGCTCCTCCGGACGAAGGCGTCACAGGCGTCTCCGTCGAAGGGACACCGACCCCACTTCTCGAACCTCGCGACGGCATTCCGCCCGTCGTCTCGGACCCGGAGACACTCGCGCAGGTCACAGCGGCATTTGCCGCCGGTACGGGACCGGTCGCCGTCGACGCCGAGCGGGCCTCCGGCTACCGCTACGGCCAGCGTGCGTACCTCGTCCAGCTGCGCCGTGAGGGCGCGGGCACCGCGCTGATCGACCCCGTCGCCTGCCCCGACCTGTCGGGCCTCGGCGAGGCGCTCGCGGACACCGAGTGGGTGCTGCACGCGGCCACCCAGGACCTCCCGTGCCTACGGGAAATAGGCATGATTCCGTCGATCGTCTTCGACACCGAGCTCGCCGGGCGCCTCGCCGGGTTCCCGCGCGTCGGCCTCGGCGCGATGGTCGAGAGCGTCCTCGGCTTCGTCCTGGAGAAGGGCCACTCGGCCGTCGACTGGTCGACGCGGCCGCTGCCCGAGCCCTGGCTGCGCTATGCCGCGCTCGACGTGGAGCTGCTCGTCGATCTGCGCGACGCCCTGGAGAAGGAGCTCGACCGGCAGGGGAAGCTGGAGTGGGCCCGCGAGGAGTTCGCGGCGATCGCCGCCGCGCCGCCCGCGCCGCCCCGCAAGGACCCGTGGCGGCGTACGTCCGGCATGCACAAGGTGAGACGCCGCCGGCAGATGGCCGTCGTACGGGAGCTGTGGACCACGCGCGACCGCATCGCGCAGCGCCGTGACATCTCGCCCGGCAAGGTCCTCAGCGACGGTGCGATCGTCGAGGCCGCCCTCGCGCTGCCGGCGAACGTGCACGCGCTCACCGCGCTGCCCGGCTTTGGGCACCGGATGGGGCGGCGCCAGCTCGAACAGTGGCAGGCCGCGGTGGAGCGGGCGAAGGCGCTCCCGGAGGCGGAGCTGCCGCAGCCCGGTCAGGCCCTGACCGGGCCGCCGCCGCCCCGCTCCTGGGCCGATCGCGATCCGGCCGCGGCGGCGCGCCTTTCCGCGGCGCGGGCCGCCGTCTCGGCGCTCGCCGAGCGGCTGAACATGCCGCAGGAGAATCTGATCACTCCGGACACGGTGCGGCGCGTCTGCTGGGAGCCGCCGGTCGGGGTTTCGGTGGAGTCGGTGGCCGAGGCGCTTGCCGCGCACGGGGCGCGGCGCTGGCAGATCGACCTGGTCACCCCAACCCTGACCACGGCCCTCACCTCGTCCTAGCCCCCCTCCCACCCGCCCACCCGTTTCCAGTCGTCCTCGGGCTGACCGCCCCAGGTGGGGCTCACCCGCCGTCGGCGGCGAATGGGGTGGGTGGGCGGGCCGGCGGCGCGTCCGACCTGATTCGGCGCATGGGCCGGGTGGGCGAGGTAGCTCCCGCCGCGAAGCAGCGGGGCCGGGTGCGGGCCGGTGGGGGTGTTCGCCGCGCTGCGCGCGGCGGGTTTTCCCACCCGCCCGCCCGTTTCCAGTCGGATGGGGGTGGGCGCCTCCTGTGGGGGTTGGTCGTCGTCGGCGACTGCCGCCGATGGCGATCGGCCCCCACGAGGGGCGTCCAGCGCCCGGCAGGGGGTCACGGGCGGGCGGGAAAGAAAGCGCCGCGATAGCGGCGGGGAGCCGCAGACGCCGGCGGCGGGCAGGGCCCACAGGAGGCGTCCACCCCGCGTGGAGCTGGAAACGGGCGGGCGGGCGGGGAAACAGCGCCGCGATAGCGGCGGGAGGCCGCAGGCGCCGATGGCGGGCAGGACCCACAG
>NZ_JBHYJH010000031.1:15740-35597 GCF_042740445.1 Streptomyces sp. NPDC059003
AAGCGCCGCGATAGCGGCGGGAGGCCGCAGGCGCCGATGGCGGGCAGGACCCACAGGAGGCGTCCACCCCGCGTGGGGGTGGAAACGGGCGGGCGGGTGGGGAAGAAGCGGCGGGGAGCCGTAGGCGTCGGCGGCGGGCAGGGCCCGCAGGGGGCGTCCGCCCCGCGTGGGGGTGGAAACGGGCGGGCGGGTGGGAGGGCCCGGGTCGGGCATGTGACGTGAACCTCTCCGGGACCTCCCTTGGCCTCGTAGTTACCGATAAGTAGCATGGGCCGAGGAAGCGCGCCGCAGGCGCACCGCACCCTGGAGGAGAGCCATCGTGCCTCGTACCGTCAGGGACGTCGTCTTCGTCGACGGCGTCCGTACCCCGTTCGGCAAGGCGGGCCCGAAGGGCATCTACCACGAGACCCGCGCCGACGACCTGATCGTGAAGGCGATCCGGGAGCTCCTTCGCCGCAACCCGGCCCTCGACCCCGCCAAGATCGACGAGGTCGCCGTCGCCGCGACCACGCAGATCGGCGACCAGGGGCTGACGATCGGCCGCACGGCCGGAATCCTCGCCGGTCTGCCGCAGTCCGTACCGGGCTACTCGATCGACCGCATGTGCGCGGGCGCCCTGACCGCCGTGACGACGACCGCCGGATCGATCGCCTTCGGCGCGTACGACGCCGTGATCGCCGGTGGCGTCGAGCACATGGGCCGCCACCCGATGGGCGAGGGCGTCGACCCCAACCCGCGGTTCGTGAGCGAGAAGCTGGTCGACGAGTCCGCCCTGTTCATGGGCATGACCGCCGAGAACCTGCACGACCGCTACCCGAGCATCACCAAGCTCCGCGCCGACGAGTACGCGGTGCGCTCGCAGGAGAAGGCCGCCAAGGCGTACGCCAACGGCAAGATCCAGCAGGACCTGGTCCCGATCTCCGTCCGGCGCACCGACCCCGAGGTCGGCGAGACCGGCTGGGGGCTCGCCACGCAGGACGAGCCGATGCGCCCGGGCACCACGCTGGAGAACCTGGCCGGGCTCAAGACGCCGTTCCGCACGCACGGCCGCGTCACGGCCGGCAACGCCGCGGGGCTCAACGACGGCGCCACCGCCTCGATCATCGCCTCCGAGGACTTCGCCCGTGAGAACGGGCTTCCGGTGAAGATGCGGCTCGTGTCGTACTCCTTCGCCGGCGTCGAGCCGGAGGTCATGGGGTACGGGCCGATACCGGCCACGGAGAAGGCGCTCGCCAAGGCCGGGCTCGGCATCGGTGACATCGGGCTCTTCGAGATCAACGAGGCGTTCGCCGTCCAGGTGCTCGCCTTCCTCGAGCACTACGGCATCGCGGACGACGACGCGCGCGTCAACCAGTACGGCGGCGCCATCGCGTTCGGCCACCCGCTGGCCTCCTCCGGTGTCCGCCTGATGACGCAGCTGGCGCGGCAGTTCGAGGAGCAGCCGGAGGTCCGCTACGGCCTGACCACCATGTGCGTCGGCTTCGGCATGGGCGCGACGGTCATCTGGGAGAACCCGCACCACAAGGACGCCGGAGGCGACAAGTGAGCACCACGACCACCGAGCTCCTGAAGGGCGCGGCCGAGCTGTTCCCGGACGAGGTCGTCACGCAGGCGCACGTACGCCACCTCGACCTGCCGGGCGGGGCGGGGCGGTTCGCGCTCATCACCCTGGACAACGGCTTCGACCACACCAAGCCGACCACCTTCGGCCCCGGCTCGCTCGCGAACCTGAACGCCGCGATCGACCAGGTCGAGAAGGAGGCGGCCGAGGGCGGGATCGTCGGCGTCGGCATCACCGGCAAGCCGTTCATCTTCGCCGTCGGCGCCGACCTCAAGGGCGTGGAGATTCTCAAGCGCCACGAGGACGCGCTGGCCATCGGCAAGGGCGGGCACGACGTCTTCAAGCGGCTGTCGTCGCTCGCCGTCCCGACGTTCGCGTACTACAACGGTGCCGCGATGGGCGGCGGCGTCGAGGTCGGTCTGCACTGCACGTACCGCACCGTGTCGAAGGCGCTGCCCGCGTTCTCGCTCCCCGAGGTCTTCCTCGGGCTCGTGCCGGGCTGGGGCGGCTGCACGCTGCTTCCGAACCTGATCGGCGCGGACCGCGCGGTCTCGGTCGTCATCGAGAACTCCCTCAACCAGAACAAGCAGCTCAAGGGCGCCCAGGTCTTCGAGCTCGGCATCGCCGACGCGCTGTTCGAGGGCGCGGACTTCCTGGAGCAGTCCCTGGTGTGGACGGCGTCCGTCCTCAGCGGCGCCGTCACGGTCGACCGCGCGGACGTCGACCGCGGCGAGGGCTGGGACGCGGCGGTCGCCCGTGGCCGCGCCATCGCGGACTCCAAGGTGCACGGCGCGGCCCCGGCCGCGTACCGCGCCCTGGAGATCATCGCGGCCGCGAAGGACGGCGACGTCCAGAAGGGCTTCGACGCCGAGGACGCGGCGCTCGCCGACCTCATCATGGGCGGCGAACTGCGCAGCGGCATCTACGCGTTCAACCTCGTGCAGAAGCGCGGCAAGCGCCCGGCGGGCGCCCCGAGCAAGGACCTGGCGCGCCCGGTCACGAAGGTCGGTGTCGTCGGCGCAGGGCTGATGGCCTCGCAGCTCGCCCTGCTGTTCCTGCGCCGCCTGGAGGTGCCGGTCGTCCTGACCGACATCGACCAGGAGCGCGTCGACAAGGGCGTGGGTTACGTCCACGCCGAGATCGACAAGCTGCTCGGCAAGGGCCGGATCAACCAGGACAAGGCCAACCGCCTCAAGGCCCTGGTCACCGGTGTCCTCGACAAGGCCGAGGGCTTCGCCGACGCGGACTTCATCATCGAGGCCGTCTTCGAGGAGATCGGCGTCAAGCAGCAGGTGTTCGCGGAGGTGGAGGCGGTCGCTCCGGCGCACGCGATCCTCGCGACCAACACCTCGTCCCTGTCGGTGACGGAGATGGCGTCGAAGCTCCAGCACCCGGAGCGGGTCGTCGGCTTCCACTTCTTCAACCCGGTCGCGATCCTGCCGCTCCTGGAGATCGTGCGCGGCGAGCAGACCGACGACGCCTCGCTGGCCACGGCCTTCGGCGTCGCCAAGAAGCTGAAGAAGACCGCGGTCCTGGTGAAGGACGCCCCGGCGTTCGTCGTGAACCGCATCCTGACCCGCTTCATGGGCGAGATCCAGAACGTCATCGACGAGGGCACGCCGGTCGAGGTCGCCGAGAAGGCCGTCGAGCCGCTCGGCCTGCCGATGTCCCCGCTGGTCCTCCTGGAGCTGGTCGGCCCGGCCATCGGTCTGCACGTCTCGGAGACCCTCAACCGGTCCTTCCCCGACCGCTTCAAGGTGTCGCCGAACCTCAAGGCGGTCGTCGAGGCGGGCAAGCGCGGCTTCTACGTGTACGACAGCGGGAAGCCGGAGCTGGACCCGGAGGTCGCCGCGCTGCTCAAGCAGGGCGACACGGTCCTCACCGAGGAGCAGGTGCGCGCCCGCGTGCTCGACGCCGTCGCCCAGGAGATCGGGCTCATGCTCGACGAGGGCGTCGTCGCCGAGGCGCAGGACATCGACCTGTGCCTGATCACCGGCGCGGGCTGGCCCTTCCACCTGGGTGGCATCACGCCGTACCTGGACCGTGAGGGCGTCAGCGAGCGCGTCAACGGCAAGCGGTTCCTGGAGCCGGGTGTCGCGAGCGTGCCCGCGTAACCGCGTAACGCTGGTTCGCGAAGGTGCCCGGCACGCCGACTGGCGTGCCGGGCACCGGCGTTCAGGGCTGCTCGCGGCGGGTTTCCCGGCAGGTTCTCGGCCGATTATCGGCCACATCTTGGGCTTTTTTCGGTCGCTTTTCGGTCGCTTTTCGGAGGCTCTTCGGCCGTTCTTCGGCTGCTCCGCGACTGCTGTTCCGGCGCTGTGCGGCTGTTGTTCGGCCGCTGTGCGTCACCGCGTCAGGCGGGGGCGGCCTGTTCCCAGGCCTTCAGGGCGAGGCCCGGCTCGTCCTTGCGGTGGGTCAGGCGCAGCTCGCCCGTGCCGGGCACGAACGTCGCCGCGACCACGCCGCCCGCGGCATCCCCGCCGAGCGCGATCCGCGTGTCCACCGGCAGGGCCGGGCCCGACTCCGCCCACCAGGCGCCCGCCGACTCCAGCTCGGTCGGGTACGCGGCGAAGGCGACGCGGCCGCTCTCCGCGCGCTGCGCGAGCAGGGTGCAGTCGTGGCCGTCCAGCTCGCAGCGCACCGCGTACACCCGTCCCGGGCCCGCGGCGGGCAGGATCCGTACGGGCTCCTCGTCACCGCGCCACGCGCACAGCTCGCCGTCCTCGTCGGTGAAGAACAGGGTGGTGTGCTCGGCGGACGTGGCGAGCGCGCGCAGCGTGCCGGGGCGCGCCCGGACCGCGAGCGGCTCGTCCATCACCGGGACCTTGCCCGGGCCGTGCTGGCGCCAGCGCAGGATCGTCTCCTCCGTTGCCGCGTACGCCACGACGCGGCCCGACTCGGCCGTCGTGACGGCGAGTTCACCGCGTACGCCGGTGCCCTTGAGGTCGCGCCACGGGCCCCAGCCGCCCTTCTCCTTCTGGCCGCGCATGCTCAGACCGCCGCCGCGGTTCGGTACGAAGACGTGGGCGCGGCCCTCGGCGTCCACCGTCACGGCGGGGACGCCGGTGCGGTCGCCCTTCTTGTTCGGGTGGCCGAGCGGGTTCCAGTCGAGGGCGGCCAGGTGCGGCTGGAAGTGCGTGGAGTGCACGAGGCCCGCTTCGCCGGGGACGGTGGGGCGCCACGACACCAGGTGGGCGTAGCCGTCCGCGCCCTGGGCGGCGGCGAGCACCGGGTGCACGCGCTGGTCGCCGCCGACGACGCGCGGGGCGGTCCAGGGGCCGCCGCGGGTCTGTTCCACGCGGCACACGATGCTGTCGCCCTGCGGGCCGAAGCCGTAGACGCACAGCCTGCCGTCGCGTCCGCGTATGAGCCAGTCGCCGTTCACGGCCGAGGTGGTCAGGGCTGGAGGCATGCGGCATTCCGGGGCTGTGGGGGTTGCGGTGGGACCCACTCTAATGGGCGGCGGCACCGGGGCCGTACCCGGGCGGGTGGCCCGTGCGACCCTTGCGGCATGGACAGAGTGACCCTGGTCGTCGATGCCGCCAATGTCGTCGGTTCCGTGCCGGACGGGTGGTGGCGGGATCGGCGTGGGGCCGCGGAGCGGTTGCGCGACCGTCTGGTTGCGGTCGCCGGCTCCGGGGTGCCGGAGGTCCCCGGGCCCCTGGACGTGGTGCTCGTCGTCGAGGGGCGGGCCCGGGGGGTGGAGTCCGTGCCCGGGGTGCGGGTGGAGGCGGCGCCCGCCAGTGGGGACGACCGGATCGTGGAGCTGGTCGCGGGCGTGGCGGGGCCGGTGGTCGTGGTCACGGCGGACCGCGAACTCCGCGAACGGGTCGCCGCGCTCGGTGCGCGGGCCGTCGGCCCGCGCACCGTCCGCCCCTGACCCGGGGCCGGGTGCGGGCCGGTGGGGGGTTTCCGCCGCTACCGCGGCGGTTTGTTTCCCACCCGCCCGCCCGTTTCTGCCCTCCCGGCGGGTGAACGCCCCTCGTGGGGGTTGCTCACCGCCGGCGGCGTACGGAGGCGCGGGCCCCGTAAAGAACCGCGTCAGATTCGCTTGGCGCTGCGCAGCGTCGACGCGTAGTAGCCGTTTCCGTCCAGGCGGGACGTGCCGCCCTTGTCGCCGATCGTCGGGCCGTTGACCTCCTCGCGGCTGGAGATGAAGATCTTGTGGCCGTCCGCGTCGTGGCCGAGGAAGATGCCGACGTGGTCGAGGCGCTGCTTCGTGCGGGCGTCGAGCTTGAAGAAGACGAGGTCGCCCGGCTGGATGACGTCGATGGACTTGGGGCGGTCCGCCGCGCCCACGCCCTTGAGCTTGATGACGTCCGTGCCGACCCTGCCGCGCGCCATGCCGTTGGCCGTGCGGGGCAGGCCGTCACCCGCGGTGTCGGAGGACATCAGGGGATACCGCGCCCGGTACCCGAAGACGGTGCGGATGAAGCCGGAGCAGTCCATCGCGCGGGCCCGCTTGGCCTCGGGCTGGATCGTGGTGCCGTCGCGGAAGGTGTACGGGATGCCGAGGTAGTCGTAGAAGTCGGACTGCTCCTCGCGCAGGTCGTTGCCCTCGCTGCCGTTCGGGTTGAGGGGACCGAAGTTGGCGTCGCCCGCGTAGGCGATGCCCTCGTCGTCCTTCTTGACGGGCGCCCCCTCGACGTACTGGAACGCCATCGCGAAGATGTCGTCCTCCTCGCTGCCCGCGAACTCCTTGTACCAGTCCTTGAACCACTTCTCCTTCTCCGCGCCCTTGCGCCACACCTCCGGCATCAGGCGGACCCAGTCGTCGGTGACGACACGGGACTTGGTGTTGGCGGGCTCGGTGAAGGTGCGGCTCGGTCCGGTGAGCGTCGCGGTGCGGGCGCCGTCCGTGAACGACGCGAGGACCTTGCCGTCCTCGGTGCGCAGGACGGAGCGGTCGGGGTTGCGCAGGCGCTCCCACGACTGCTTGCCGCCCTGGGCCGACGCGCCGTTCTTCAGGTGTCCTGGCGTGTCGGTGACGGCCTGCACCTCGGGTGCCTTGTCCTGCTCGTCCTTGCGGAGTTCGACGGTCAGATAGGCACTGCCCGCGAGCAGGGCGAGGACGGTCACGGCGTGGAGTGCGGGGCGCTTCTTCTTGGGCGGCATGTGTGGCTCCGGTAGGTCGGGCCGGTCAGGCGGACGGCATGAAGCCGAGGAGGATCCCGGCGGTGAGGACGACATAGGCCATGAGGGTCACCGAGCCCGTGGCGAGCAGGGTGGGGCCCTTGGGCTGGCGCACCAGCTGGTAGGCGATCAGACCCGGCACGATGAAGCCGAGGGTCTGGTTGCTGTACATGAGCGGGAACTCGAGCGAGAGCACGATCATCACGGTGGCCTGGAGCACCACGCCGGTCAGCACGACCGCGGCGAACAGGCGCTTGCCGTAGAGGATCACGAAGCGCTGCATCAGGAGCGTGCAGACGTAGCAGAGGACCGTGACGCCCACGACCATCGCGGCGCGCTGGAGGTCCTCGACGAGGGTCAGCGCGAGCCAGCCCGGGGTGATCATGCCGCCGGGCGAGAGGTTGGTCGTGAGATAGCAGACCAGGGAGAAGAGCAGCCCGAGCGCGATGCCGACCGCGGCGATCTCGGGGGTGAGGACGGAGGGGATCAACGGGGCTCTCCTGGGCTGTGCCACTGCTGGGTGTCGTCGGCGGCGGGCGGGACGGGCGGGACGCGCGGCTCGAACAGGCCGCGGGGCGCCGGGGGCTGGGGGTCCGGCGCCTGCGCGGGCGGGTACGCCTCGGGGGGCGTGACCTGCTGCGGTGCGTAGGCGTGGGGCTCCTGGTGCGGCGCGTAGGACTCCTGGTGCGCGTACGGCTCGTGCTGCGCGTACAGCTGCTCCTGGTGCGCGTACGGGTCCTGGGCCGGGGTCGCGTACGGGGCAGCGGCCGCGTACTGCTGGTTCTGGTCGTACTGCTGGTGCTGCTGGTGCGACTGGTTCTGCTGGTGCGGCTGGTGCTGGTCGTACTGCTGGTGCTGGCCGTACTGGTCGTACGTCCCGTACGCCGCCGCCGCGTACGTCTGGTCCGGCGTCCGCTGCGACGGCAGCTGCACCACCGCAGGCTGGAGCGGCTGCGTGTACCGCGTCTCGTACGCCTCCGGGTAGTGCTGGTAGGGGTCGAGGTGCGGCTCGTACAGCGGTGTCGGCTGGGTCCGCTCGACCACGCCCTCGGCGGTGGGCGCCGCCTCGGGCTCCTCGCTCTCGTCGGCGGGGAGTTCCGCGAGGTGCTCAAGGAGCAGCTCGCCCTGGCCGTGGATGTTGCCGATGGCGACGAGCGAGGAGTCCTGGCCGAGCTGGCCGAGCAGCTGGGCCATGAACTCCTCGGGGTCGCGCCGGTCGCCGCCGAGGTCGACGGCGCGGGAGCGCCACTCGGAGGGGATCGCGTCGATGGCGCTCTTCGCGGGGTGGCCGATGACGAAGACCTTGTCCGGCTTGAGGTCCGGGATGATCTCGCCCATCTGGCCGTTGCGCTCGACGCGGTCGGGGCGGCAGTTGATGACGACGTTGAGCGGGCGGTGGATGGCGCCGAGGTCGAGCAGCTGGTTGATGTTCATCAGCGTCGACTCGGGGTCGTTGGCCGCGAAGACGTTGGCGAAGCGGAGCTTCTTGCCCTCCTCGGTCACGTACCGCTCGACGGAGAGGACACCGGGGTCCGGCGGCGCGTCGTACATGCCCTGGAGGGCGACCTCGCGGCCGACGCCGAGGAGCTCGGCGACCTTCAGGGCGATCGCCACGTTCTCCTTGAAGGTGAACCAGCTGAAGCCGCGCAGCTCCTCGTCGGTGACCGTCTCCGGGTCGGCGTAGATCAGCTCGCAGTTCCGGGCGTCGGCCTCTTCCTTGAGGATGTCGAAGCGGTCCTTCTCGGCGGTGACGCAGATGCCGTTCTCCGGCATGGAGCGGGAGAGGGAGCGGGCGACGTCGTCGAGGGTCGGGCCCATCTCGGCGAGGTGGTCCTCGCGGACGTTGCAGAGGACGCCGATGGTGGAGCGGATCAGCTTGGACTGGTTGATCTCCTGGAGCGCCGGCATGACCGCCATGCACTCGATGACCAGGGCGTCCGGGTTGTACGCCGCCGCGCGGCGCACGATGCCGATCTGCTCGACGACGTTGGCGATGCCGAACTTGCGGTAGACCGGCTCCTCGGTGGCGTCGGGGTGGATGAACCGGGCGGCGGTGCCGGTGGTCTTGGCGACCGTGGTCAGGTCGCCGCCGCGCAGCGCGCCCGCGCACAGGCGGGTGATGGAGCTCTTGCCGCGGATGCCGTTGACGAGCACCCGCGACGGTATGTGCTCCAGGTTGGTGAAGTGCCGCCGCTGCTCGATCACTCCGGCGACCAGGAGGATGGCGCAGCACACCACGAGGACGGTGTAGAGGAAGTACACGTCGGTTCAGTTCCTTCCGGCGAGACCGGCCGCGACGCCGTCCCGCTTGCCCTTCGAACCCGTCGGCAGCTGCTGCCTGATGAGTTCGAGGCTGCGGGTGACGGCACCGACCTCGTCGTGGTGGACCGGGTAGAGGACGGTGCGGCGGTCGCCGTCGGCGAGCGCCTCCGCCCGGTCGGCGAGCTGCCGCAGCGGGCGTACGACGACGATGTGCAGCCAGCCGAGGCAGGCCGCGGCGGCGGTGATGCCGAGCATGCCGGCGAGGACCGTGCGGTTCTGCAGCGTGTACTCGGGGATGGGCAGTCCGGACGCGGGCTGCCAGCTGACCACGGTCCAGCCGAGCGACTTGGCGGCGCCGCCGCCGACGAACGGCGCGGCGGCCGCGATCTGGATGTCGCCGCCGTCGCGGTACAGGACGCCGCTGGGCCGCGGGCTGAGGCCGACCTTCTGGCTGGTGCCCTCGACGAGCGCGTTGAGGCGGCCGCCGGGCAGGCCCTGGAACTCGCGGTAGCCGGTGTTGCCGCCGATGATCTTGCGGTCCTTGTCGACGACGCGGACCGCGCCGAGGCCCGGGCGCTTGAGCAGCGAGTTGAGGAAGTCGATGCGGAACTCGCCGACGACGGCGGCCCCGCCCCGGCCCGGCACCTCGGCCGTGCCGATGATCACCGGCTCCTTGCCGCCGTCGTCGACCACGCGGATCGGCTGGTCGGACGGCTCCTTGCCGGCGCCGCGCGGGTCCTCGCCGGCCTCGGAGAGGACCTTGCCGTCCTTGTCGAGGACGTACAGGGAGCGGTAGCGGGTGTGCTGGTTCAGGGTGCCTTCGAGGACCTTGCCCATCTGGTCGGGCTCGGTGCGGGCGCCGATGAGGGAGGCCACCGACGTGAGGTCGGCGTGGCCTTCGTTCAGGGCGCGGCGGACCCGGTCGGTGAGCGTGTCGGTGCGCTCGCGCTGGTCGTTGACGAGCTGCTGCGGGACCTGGACGGTGTCGCCCGCGCGGTTGAGCAGCAGGAGCAGCGGCGCCGACCAGACGAGCAGGAGCACGCCGCAGACCGCGAGGAGGGTGCGGGTGCCGCGCCCGCGGAGCCTGCCGGGCTTGGCCTTGGGCGCCGCGGTGGCCTCGGCGGGCTCGCCGAGCAGCTGGCGGCGCAGCCGTTCGAGGGCGCCGCCGATGCGGGCGGCCTCGCCGTACTTGGGCACGGTCACCGGGCGGCTGAGGTCGCCGCGGGTGAGCCTGCGGCTCTCCAGGAACAGGCGGATGAGCGGGCGCTGCACGGTGCGCAGGAGCAGGAAGACGGTCAGGCCGCCGATGATCAGCAGGGCACCGGCGGCGAGCAGGCCGAACGCGGAGCTGTTGCGTCGCTCCTGGTCCTCGGCGACGGGCTGCATGGCGACGACGCTGAGGCCGAGCCGGGTCGCCACGGTCTGCTCGCCCGCCTCGGGGGCGGCGAGCGAGGCGTAGCCGGCGACGGCCCGCTCGCTGAGGAAACTGTCGCCGACCAGGTAGCCGCTGACGCCCTTGTAGCCGCCGGAGCCGGGCTCCTTGGCCATCAGGGGGTGCTTGCGCGACTTCTTGGCGGCGGACTTGGCGAACGCCTTGAGCTGCTTGTTGGACTGCTTGACTTCCTTGCGCTGCAGGTCGGTGAGGACCTGCTCGGGCTCGGGGATGCCGTCGGTGCTCAGGACGTTGCCGTCCTGGCCGACGACGGCGATGGAGCGGAAGTTGCCGAGGCTGATGCCGGGGAAGCGCAGGCTGTTGGAGGCGACGAGCAGCTGCTGCGGCTGGCCCTTCCAGCTGAGCACGGCGAAGGCGAGCAGCCGGGTCTCGCCGTTCTCCAGGCGGACCATGCGCGGCCTGAGGCCGTCCTCGTCCTTGAGCTTGGAGCGGTCGATCGCGGCCAGGGGCACGTTCTCGCCGCGCGCGGCGAGGAGCTTGCCGGAGCGGATCTCGACGACGGCGGTGCCCATCCACTTCTGGTAGACGCTGCCGATCTTGTCGAGCACGGCGTCGGCGGGCACGGGGTCGCCCGCGCTGAAGAGGCCCGCGGTGCGCGTCAGGTCGGTGACGCTCTCGTCGATGGAGGCGCGCAGGGCGATGGCGCCGTCCTCGGCGAAGTGCTGCTGGGACTGCTTGACGGCCTTGGGGACCGCCTCCTGGCCGACGCGGCCAAGAGCGAGGGCGGTGACGCCCGCCAGGGCGAGGAGCAGAACCGACAGCACGGCGATCGGGGGCCGGATGCCTCCGATGAGTGACATATCGGTCCTTCGGCGGACCTTGTGCCGCCGCTTCGACGACGAAGCGGCCAAGGGGGTGCTCCTCTCCTGGAGTGACACATCGGTGACACTGAGTACGGGTTGCGCGGGCCTGCGCTCTTGCGCAGGCAGGTGCGGTCGGAAGGTCATGACCCGCGGCGCACGCGAAGGGATGTACGCGGGTTGCGAGATGTGACCTACGTCAAAGATCAACTCACGACGCGCGCCGCGGCCTCTTCGCGGGCCATGACCTGGCGTTCTTCCGGATGTTGCGGAATGTTTTAGTCCGGCAGGCTCTCCAGCGGCTCCAGGCCGTCCTTGCTCGCCCCGCGGTTCAGGAGGGTGCCCTCGGTGCGCTCGAAGGCGAGCCGGAGCCGGGCGCGGCGCTCGTCGCTGAGGCCCTTTCCGTCACGCAGCGTGGCCGCGATGTCGAGGAGCCGGTGGTCCTTGACGGCCCCCTTGGGCAGCTCCCCGGTCTCGTCCGGGTCCGGCGGGAGCTCCGTGAACGTCGGCACGTACTTCGCCTGGACGTCCCACTTGCCGTCGCGCTTGAAGAACTTGAACCAGCCGATGACGCCTTCCTCGGTCAGGCCGCTGGGCACGTCGTGCCGGGCGATCTGGTTGCCGAGTCCGTACGCGATCCAGGTGCCGTCGACCTTCTCCATCGGCTGCACGACGTGCGCGTGGTGGCCGATCACCAGGTTGATCCCGGTCTTCTCGGCGATCTGGCGGGCCAGCTTGATCTGCGGGGTGCTGGCGTTGGGCTGGTTCTCACGGCCCCAGTGGATGCTCAGGATGACGACCTCGGCGCCCGCGGCGCGGGCCCGCTTCTCGGCGGCGGCGATCGCGTCGAAGTCGTTCTGGTTGACGATCCAGGGCTTGTCCTTCGGGATCTGCCGGCCGTTGAAGCCGAACGCGAAGGCGATCTGCCCGACCTTGACGCCCTTGACGGTCGTGATCAGGGGCTTCTTGGCCTCCGCCGCGCTGCGCGCCGAACCGGTGTGCTTCAGGCCCGCCTTGTCGAGCGCGTTCAGGGTGCGGGTGACGCCCTTGGGGCCGTGGTCGAGGGTGTGGTTCGAGACGCTGGAGCACTGGTCGTAGCCGACGTCCTTGACCGCGGTGGTGATCTGCGGCGGCACCAGGAAGTCCGGGTAGGTCTTGAACGGGCCCTCGGGCTTGCCCACCACCGGCTCGAAGTGGCAGATCCCGAGGTCGGCCTTGCTGATCACCGGCTTGATGCCGGCCAGCATGGGCCGGAAGTCGATCCCCTTCTCGCCCTTGCCCGTCGCCTTGGCGTCCTTGCGCGCCTGCTCGGTGAGCTGGGGGTGGATGAGGATGTCACCGGCGGCGGCGACGGTGAACGAGGGGCTGCCTGCGTCGGCGGCCGGGTCGCCGCCGTCGTCGTCGCCGAAGGGGCCGCAGGCGGTGCCCGCGAGCAGGACGAGCGAGGCCGCGCCGACCGATATGAGCCTGCGGGAAGGACGTGTCATCACGGGGATATCTTTATACAACCATGACTCACCCTCCAATTCGGTCGATAACGAACGCAAACCGGAGTGAAGTTCACCGAGTTCGCCGAGTTCGCCGCGCGCGCCGGGTCCCGCGTGCGCTCGGCGTGCTCGCGCTGACGGTCGCCGGTGTGCTGTGCCTCACGCAGTGCGGCTCGTCGGACGACGGCGGGCGGCGGCCCTCCGCGTCCGGCGAGCGGTCGCCGGAGAAACGGCCGTCGTCCCCCGCGCCCGGCGACGGGAACACCGGGGGCAGCGGGGACGACCAGGGCAACAGGGACAACGAGGACGTCGACGGCACGGACGACGGCGAGGCGAGCCTCGACCGGCTGATCGCCGGGTACACCGCGGGCTTCGCCGAGAACAGCGGGTACCGCCGCCCGTCGTCCACACAGCGGCGCACGGTCGCCGAGGGCGTCGCGCTGCTCGTCGACAGGAAGCGCAAGCGCGCCGAACACCGCCTGGCCGACGTGGACTTCACCGTCCGCACGATCACGGACCCGAGTACGGGACGGCGGTACGCGGAGGTCTCCGACCGCTCCGAGCACGCCGCGGCGCCGCGCGGCTGGGGGCGGGTCTACGTGGACCTCGACTCCCCCGTCCGCTGGTCCGTGCAGGTGCCGCACCCCGCCGCCGACCGGGACACCGAGCGCATCGCGGCCCAGCTGATGCAGCGCTCACGCGGTGGCGTACTCGTCATTGCGGGGGCACATCGCAAAGCGGGGCGCGGAGACGAGGCGGATGTGGCGCACCGGCGGAAGAGCGTGTTCCACGCCATCTGCGACGAGTTGGCCAAGCGCGGTCTGCCCGGAATCCAGGTGCACGGCATGGCGGACGACTCGGCGCCGGACCACGACGTGGTCGCCTCCACGGGCAAGGGCAGGGAGGCCGTCAGGGAGGGCCGCGACCTCGCGGACGCGCTGCGCCGCCGCGGCTACGAGGTCTGCCGCGCGTGGGCCCGCTCGTGCCCCCTGGAGGGCCGCACCAACGTCCAGGGCCGCAACGCGACCGCGCAGGACACGGAGTTCCTGCACGTGGAGTTCGCCCCGAAGCTGCGTACGGAGCAGCGGCACCGCGGCCGGGCCGTGGCGGCCCTTGCGGAGGTCACGCGGGACTGGCGCCGCCGGTAACCCTCGGATGGGCCGAACAGCATCGCGCTTCGCGCTCGTCCTCACACGCCGGACGGGCTGAATCGCCCCTCTCGCACGTACACGACCGCCCCACCCACCGACTCCACCGGCTCGTACCCCGCCCTCAAGACCCGGCGGAGCCCCGGCACCCGGTCCGGTCCGTACGGCTTGCCGCGGGAGTCGTCGACGATCAGGGCGGGCGGACGGCTCGCGAGCTCGGTGCGGAAGGTGTCCCAGGCGCCCGCCATCGCGTACCGCTCGCCGACCCGGGGGCCGTCGCGGCCGCCGCTGTAGTTCGTCAGGAGGCCCGCCGTGAGGTACCGGCTCGCGGGGGTGCGGTCGGCGAGCCAGTACGTCTCGGGGTGTATCCCCCAGACCAGGACCCGGTCGTCGGGGGCCGTCCGCGCCCGCACCGCCTGCGCGAGCCGCTCGGCGTGCGCGAGGTCGGGGCGCGGCGCGAGCAGCCCCCAGGTGACGAAGAGCGCGCACGCGCACGCCGACGCGACGACCGCCCGCGGGGTCCGCTCCCCCGGCAGGATCTGCAGCGCCGCCGTGGCGAGCAGCGCGAGCGGCGGCGTGAGCTGGAGGAAGTAGTGGCCGAAGAAGTGGAAGCCGAGCAGCACCGCGGCGGCCGACGCGACGAGCCACAGCCACAGCTCGGCGGCGCCGGTCCTGGCGACGCGCAGGACCCGTACGACCGGCGGGACGAGCCCGGCGCAGGCGGCGCCGAGGATCGCCGTGTTCGCGACGCCGCGGAACAGCACGTGGAGTTCGGAGCCGGTGAAGGAGGCGTACGCGCCGGAGCCCGTGACCGTCCAGAAGACGAAGCCCCCGGGCGTCGTGGCGAGCGCCACCGCGACCACCGGCGCGAGGAGACCGGCCCCCAGCAGCAGTACGTCACGTCGGCGGGTGCCCGGCAGGGCGCGCCGCCACAGCAGCAACGCCACCGGGAGCAGCACCGCGCCGCCCGTCTGCTTGGCGAGGAACGCGCACGCGACCGCCGCGCCCGCGAGCCCCGGGCGGCGCCGGTCCGCGCACCACATGGCGGCCGCCGTGCAGGGCAGCATGAAGACCTCGAAGGTCGCCGCCTGGGCGTCCTCCGGGTTGAGGCCGACGGAGATCAGCAGATAGAGGACGCCCGCCGTGCGGCCCGCGCCGTCGCCCCAGCGGCGCCGGGCGAAGGACGCGAGGAGCGCGGCGGTCGCCACGTGGGCGCCGACCGCGAGCAGCTTCAGGGGCAGCAGCGAGGCGTCGCCGAAGACCGCGAAGGCGCCCTGGTACAGCCAGGGGACCAGCGGCGGCTTGCGGTCCACCACCGTCTCGTACAGCGCGCCGCCGTTGGCCAACAGCCGTGCCTGGACGGCGAGATAGCCCTCGTCCGGGTTCCACAGCGGCCGCGCGAAGGACGGCAAGCGGGTGGCGCAGGCGAGCAGGGCGAGGCCCGGGAGCAGCCGGGTCCAGTAGGCGGGAGGGGGTGCGGGGCTTGCGGAGCGTGGCGGGGCGAGCGGCTCGACGAGCATGGCACGCACCGTATCCGGCCCCGCAGCCCCCGTCGAAAGGCATGAAAAACGGACGAAGTCGACTGCGAGGGTCGGCTACGGGGTGTCGCGGCCCGGTGGGCGGATGACCTCGCCGACCGTCGTCTCCTCGTGCCGGCCGAGGCGGCTGTGCGAGCGGCCGTAGACGAAGTAGACGAGGAAGCCGAGGGCCATCCAGATGCCGAAGCGGAGCCAGGTCTCCGCGGGCAGGTTGAGCATCAGCCACAGCGAGGCGGCGACGGAGAGCACCGGCAGGACGGGCACCCAGGGGGTACGGAAGGAGCGGTGCAGGTCGGGGCGGGTCCTGCGCAGGATGATCACGCCGAGGGCGACGACCACGAAGGCGAACAGGGTGCCGATGTTCACCAGCTCGGCGAGTTCGCTCAGGCTGGTGAACCCGGCGACGATCGCGATGATCGTGCCGAGCAGGATGGTGGGCCGGTGCGGGGTCTTGAAGCGCGGGTGGACGCGGGAGAAGAACCGCGGGAGCAGCCCGTCCCGGCTCATCGCGAAGAAGACCCGGGTCTGGCCGAGGAGCAGGATCATGCAGACGGTGGTCAGGCCGACGGCGGCGCCGAAGCTGATGAAGCCCGCGTACCAGGGGTGTCCTGTGGCCTTGAACGCGTCGGCGAGCGGGGCCTTCACGGAGAGCTCGCTGTAGTGCTGCATGCCGGTCACGACGATCGACACGGCCACGTAGAGCGTGGTGCAGATGAGCAGCGAGCCGAGGATGCCGCGCGGCATGTCCCGCTGCGGGTTCTTGGTCTCCTCGGCGGCCGTGGCCACGACGTCGAAGCCGATGAAGGCGAAGAAGACGACCGAGGCGGCGGTGAAGATGCCCATCACGCCGAAGTTGCTGGGCGCCCAGCCGAACATCAGCTGGATCAGCGGTGACTGGATGTCGCCGCCCGCCTCCACCGGCTGCGACTTCGGGATGAACGGGTCGTAGTTGGCGCCCTTGATGAAGAACGCGCCCGCCACGATCACGACGAGGACGACCGTCACCTTGATCGCGACGACGAGCGAGGTGATCCGCGCGGACAGCTTCATGCCGAGGACGAGGATGCCGGTGAGTACGAGGACGAGGGCGGCGGCGAGGATGTCGAAGCCGAAGCCGTCGGCGCCGTCTCTGCCGCTGAGCGCCTCCGGCAGGTGCCAGCCCGCGTTGTCCAGGAGCGAGGAGATGTAGCCGGACCAGCCGACGGCGACCACCGCGGTGCCGAGGGCGAACTCCAGGACGAGGTCCCAGCCGATGATCCAGGCGGGCAGTTCGCCGAGGGAGGCGTACGAGAACGTGTACGCGGAGCCGGCCACCGGGAGCGTCGAGGCGAACTCCGCGTAGCAGAGGGCGGCGAGGGCGCAGACGACGCCCGCCACGACGAAGGCCAGGGCCACGGCGGGGCCCGCGTTGTTCTTGGCGACCGTGCCGGTGAGGACGAAGATGCCGGTGCCGATGATGACACCGACCCCGAAGACGGTCAGGTCGAGGGCGGACAGGGATTTCTTGAGCGCGTGCTCGGGTTCCTCGGTGTCGAGGATGGACTGCTCGACCTTCTTCGTCCGGAAGAGGGTGCTGCTCACTGGCGTACCTCCCACGCGTGTCGTCTTCGACATGATCGAGAGGGGACGTACACCGGGTGCCCCAACGCGGGGCGATTCACGCGAAGGGGTCCGTAACCTGCGGCTGTCTGGGTGGCTCGCCCCTCTCCCACCCGCCCGCCCGTTTCCAGTGGGACACAGGTGACCGCCCCTGGTGGGGACACCCCGCCGTCGGCGGCGAATGGGGTGGGTGGGCGGGGCGGATCCCGGCGGGAAGCGCATGGGGTGGGTGGGCGAGGTAGATCCCGGCGGGAAGCGCATGGGGTGGGTGGGCGGGGTGGATCCCGCCGCGGAGCGGCGGGGCGGGGGCGCATCCGACCTGGTGCGGCCCGGTGGGGGGGTGCGTCGGGGTCGTGGGCGGGTGCGGGCCGGTGGGTGGTGCCGCCGCGCTGCGCGCGGCGTTGTTTCCCACCCGCCCGCCCGTTTCCACCCTCCCAGCGGCTGGACGCCCCCGGCGGGGGCTGACCACCATCGGCGACTGCCGCCGACGGCGGGGAGGCCCCACCAGGGGCGGTCACCCCGCGGACAACTGGAAACGGGCGGGCGGGCGGGAAAAGACCGCCCCCCGACGGGGTCAGCCCACCGCCGCCGACGGCGGGGAGGCCCCACCAGGGGCGGTCACCCCGCGGACGACTGGAAACGGGCGGGCGGGTGGGAGAGGGCCGGCCCCTGACGGGGTCAGTCGCGGGCCGGTTCCACCGAGTCGACCTCCATGGAGCGCCCACGCTCAACGCGCCCGTCCAGCTTCGCGACAAGCCCCGTCACCTGACGGGCGATGTCCGGCGCGGTCAGGCCGATCTCGGCCATGACCTCCTTGCGCGACGCGTGGTCGAGGAATCGCGGCGGAATGCCGAAGTCCCGCAGCGGCACATCCACGCCCGCGTCCCGCAGCGCCTGCGCGATCGCCGAACCGACGCCCCCCGCACGGGAGTTGTCCTCGACGGTGACCACGACCCGGTGCTGCTCCGCCAGCGGCGCCATCGCCTCGTCGACCGGCTTGACCCAGCGCGGGTCGACGACGGTCGTGGAGATGCCCTGCTTGTCGAGGAGGTCCGCGATCTCCAGGCACATGGGGGCGAGCGCGCCCACGGAGACCAGGAGGACGTCGGGACGGTCGGCGTCGGGGCGGCGCAGCACGTCCATGCCGCCGACGCGGGCGACGGCCTTGACGGCCGGGCCGACCGCGCCCTTGGAGTAGCGCACGACGGTCGGGGCGTCGTCGACCTCGACGGCCTCGCGCAGCTGGAGGCGGACCTGGTCGGCGTCGCGGGGCGCGGCGATCCGCAGGGTCGGCACGCACTGGAGGATCGACATGTCCCACATGCCGTTGTGCGAGGCGCCGTCCGTGCCGGTCACGCCCGCCCGGTCCAGGACGAAGGTGACGCCGCACTTGTGCAGGGCCACGTCCATCAGGAGCTGGTCGAAGGCGCGGTTGAGGAAGGTCGCGTACACGGCGAAGACCGGGTGCAGGCCGCCGCTGGCCAGGCCCGCCGCCGAGACCGCCGCGTGCTGCTCGGCGATGCCGACGTCGTACACCCGGTCGGGGAAGGCGGTGGCGAACTTCTGCAGGCCGACCGGCTGCAGCATCGCGGCGGTGATCGCGACGATGTCCTCGCGCTCGTGGCCGAGCTTGACCATCTCCTCGCCGAACACGGACGTCCAGTCCATGCCGCCCGCGGCGATGGGCAGGCCGGTGTCGGGGTGGATGGGGCCGATGCCGTGGAAGTGGTCGGCCTCGTCCTCCTCGGCGGGCTTGTAGCCGCGGCCCTTCTCGGTGAGGCAGTGCACGATGACGGGGCCGTTGAAGCGCTTGGCGCGCTGGAGCGCGGACTCCAGGGCCTCGATGTCGTGGCCGTCGATCGGGCCGACGTACTTCAGGCCGAGGTCCTCGAACATGCCCTGCGGCGCGATGAAGTCCTTCAGGCCCTTCTTGGCGCCGTGCAGCGTCTCGTACAGCGGCTTCCCGACGACGGGCGTGCGCTCCAGGATGTCCTTGCCGCGGGCCAGGAAGCGCTCGTAGCCGTCGGTGGTGCGCAGCGTCGCCAGGTGGTTGGCGAGTCCGCCGATCGTGGGAGCGTACGACCGCTCGTTGTCGTTGACCACGATCACCAGGGGGCGGTCCTTGGCGGCCGCGATGTTGTTCAGGGCCTCCCAGGCCATGCCGCCGGTCAGCGCGCCGTCGCCGATGACGGCGACCACGTGGTCGTCCTTGCCGCGCACCTCGTTGGCCTTGGCGAGGCCGTCGGCCCAGCCGAGGACCGTGGAGGCGTGGCTGTTCTCGATCATGTCGTGCTCGGACTCGGCCCGCGAGGGGTAGCCGGAGAGCCCGCCCTTGGCGCGCAGCTTGGCGAAGTCCTGGCGGCCGGTGAGCAGCTTGTGGACGTACGCCTGGTGGCCGGTGTCCCACAGGATCTTGTCCTGGGGCGACTCGAAGACGCGGTGCAGGGCGATCGTGAGCTCGACGACGCCGAGGTTGGGGCCGAGGTGGCCGCCGGTCTTGGAGACTGCGTCGACGAGGAAGCCGCGGATCTCGGTCGCCAGCTGGTTGAGCTGTTCCGGGCCGAGCAGGTCCAGATCGCGCGGTCCCGTGATGCGGGTCAGCAGCGGCACCCGTGCCTCCTTGCAGTAGAGCGTTCAGCGCTGTTCGAGCATTGCCGGGCCTGTCGAGTCTAATGTTCCGCCGTTGACGGCGGAGTCCGGGCCGGGAGTCGTACGTCACGCGATCGGCCGTAAATCGATCAGAACAGACGGCAGGAATGGGAACGTCTGTTCCCATCTTTACGTGGGTGGGGACATGGCCGTGGGCGGTAGACCTAAGACCCGGAGCGGGGCGGGGGGCGCCGGATAAAGCGGGGGCGGCCGGGGTATGGGTGCGC
>NZ_JBHYJH010000031.1:35607-68951 GCF_042740445.1 Streptomyces sp. NPDC059003
GGCAGCCTAACCACCCCCGCCGGCCCTAAAAACCAACACACCACACGGCCTCACGGGAACCGGTGTTCCCAATCTTCTGGTGGGGGGGCACGGGGCCGGCCCCGGTACCGGAATCGCCGGTACCGGGCACGGGGCCGCCTGATCAGGCGCGGCCTGCGGACTTCTGGGTCCGCCGGGAGACCGAGTCGATCACGACGGCGGCGAGAAGCACCGCGCCGGTGATCATGTACTGGATCTCGCTGGCCATGCCCTCCAGGTTCAGACCCTGCTGGATCGACTGGATCACGAGCATGCCGAGCATCGCGGACCAGATCTTGCCCCGGCCGCCGAAGAGGCTGGTGCCGCCGATGACGGCCGCGGCGATCACCATCATCAGGGTGTTCCCGGCGCCGAGGCTCTTGGTGGCGCCGCCGGACTGGCTCGCGATGAACAGGCCGCCGAAGGCGGCGAGCATGCCGGAGATCGCGAAGACCGTGATCCGGATCCGGTCGACGTTGATGCCCGCGCGGCGCGCGGCCTCCGCGTTGCCGCCGACCGCGAAGACCTGGCGGCCGAAGGTGGTGCGGCGGGCCACGAAGTCCGCGACGACGAGCACGGCGAGGAAGAGCACCAGGGCGAGCGGCAGGCCGCGGGCGCCGCTCGGCTCGTTCAGGAAGTACGCGACGACGAACGCCATGACCGCGAGCAGGCCGGTGCGAAGCAGGATCTCGCTGAGCGGCCGCGAGGGCAGCTGCGCGGCCTTGCGGCGCCTGGCGTCGAGCAGCTGCGAGCCCGCGTACAGGAGCACCGCGACCAGCGCCAGGCCGTACGCGGCGGCCTTGTCGGCGAAGAAGTGGGTGGTGAGGTCCTCGACGACGGAGCCGGACGGGGTGCTGATGCTGCCTTCCTTACCCATCAGCCAGATCTGCAGGCCGCTCCAGCCGAGGAAGCCCGCGAGGGTGACCACGAAGGCCGGGACGCCGACCTTGGCGAAGAAGATCCCGTGCAGGGCGCCGATGACCAGGCCGCTGGCGATGGCGACGAACACCGACAGCCAGTCGCCCCAGCCGTGGGTGACGCTCAGGACCGCCCAGACGGCGGCGCCGACGCCCGCGACGGAGCCGACGGACAGGTCGATCTCGCCGAGGAGCAGGACGAAGACGATGCCGACGGACATGATGCCGACGCCGGAGCTGAAGACGGCGATGTTGGCGAGGCTGGAGGCGGACAGGAACTTGTCGTTCTGCAGCTGGAAGACCAGGGCGATGACGATGAGGCCCACGACGACGGGCAGCGAGCCGAGCTCACCGCCGCGCACCTTGCGGGTGAACTCCGTCCAGTAGCCGGCGAAGCCCTGCTCGCGCACGAGGAGGCGGGGGTCGACGGCCGGGGCGGGCGCCGCCGACGGCTCGGCGTCGACCGTGCCGGTGGTCGCCGTCCCGGGCGTCCCGCTCTGTCCTGTCCCTGACTGGGGTGTTTTGGCGAGGTCGCTCACTTCGCGTCCTCCTTCGTGGCGGTGGCCGTGCGCGCCTTGCGGCGGGTCACGGCGTTGTCCGTGGCGCCGGTGATGGCGGCGATGACTTCTTCGGGGGAGGTGTCGGCGACGGTGAAGACGCCGTTGTTGCGGCCGAGGCGCAGGACCGCGACCCGGTCGGCGACGGCCTGGACGTCCGCCATGTTGTGGCTGATCAGAATGACGCCGTGGCCGCGCTCGCGCAGCCGCTCGACCAGGTCGAGGACCTGCGCGGTCTGCTCGACGCCGAGGGCGGCGGTGGGCTCGTCGAGGATGACCACCTTGGGGTCGCCGACGAGGGCGCGGGCGATGGCGACGACCTGGCGCTGGCCGCCGGAGAGCGCGGCGACCGGGATGCGGACGCTCGGGATGCGGATGGACAGGGTGTCCAGGAGCTCCCGGGCGCGCTTCTCCATCGCGATCTCGTCGAGGACGGTGGCGCTCCTCAGCTCGCTGCCGAGGAACAGGTTGGCCACCACGTCGAGGTTGTCGCAGAGCGCGAGGTCCTGGTAGACGGTGGCGACGCCGAGGTTCTGGGCGTCGTGCGGCCGGCCGATGCGCACGGCCCGGCCCTCCCACTCGATGGCGCCCTCGTCGATGGGGTGAACCCCGGAAATGGTCTTGACGAGCGTCGACTTTCCGGCGCCGTTGTCGCCGACGAGGGCGACCACCTCACCGGTGTGGATCTCGAGGTCTACGTCCGTGAGCGCCTGGACGGCGCCGAACCGCTTGGAGACCCCGCGCAACGCCAGCACGGGCGTAGCGGACACGTGAATCATCTCCTTCGCCGCCTGACCGGCGGGGATGGTGGTGCAGTGCGCACGAAGCGAAGGTGCGTCGCGCGACAGAGCGACGTACGGGAGTCAGCCCGGTGCCCGCCCTCCGATTGCGGGGCGGAGTGATGGAAGCAGGCACCGGACCAGTAGGTGAAGGTGTCTCGCGGCCTGAGCGGCGCGTCAACACCCGTGACCGGGCGGGGAGTTACTTGATCCCGGCCTCGTCGCACGCCTTCTTGAACTGCTTCGTGCAGATCTCGCTCGCCTTGTAGACCTTGTCCTTGACGATCGTGTCGGCGACGTCGTCCTTGGTGATCGCCTGGGCGTCGTAGAGCTTGGCGGGGATGCCCTTGAAGTCGCCGCTCAGCGAGTCGACCTTGCGGTCGGCGAGGTCGTCGATCTTCTTGCCCTTGAGCAGGCGGACGGCCATCTCGGCGGTGGTCTCGGCCTCCGGCTTGATCTGCTTGTAGATCGTGAAGGCCTGGTCGCCGCTCAACAGGCGCTGGATACCCGCGAGTTCGGCGTCCTGGCCGCCGACCGGGACGTCGATGCCGCGCTGCTTGAGGGCGGTGATGATGCCGCCCGCCATGCCGTCGTTGGCGGAGTAGACGCCGTCGAAGCCGCCCTTGCCGAGCTTGTCGATGGCGGCGGCCATCTTCTTGTTGGCCTCGTCCGGGGACCAGTCCGGGATGTCCTGCTCGTAGACGACCTTCTTCACGTTCTTGTCGAGCACCGAGTGGGCGCCCTTCTTGAAGAACGGGGCGTTCGGGTCGGTCGGCGAGCCGTTGATCATCACGACGTTGCTGTTCTTGGCGTCGCCGCCGAGCGCCTTGACGAGCGCGCCGCCCTGGAGGCGGCCGATCTTCTCGTTGTCGTACGACACGTAGCCGGCGAGCGGGCCCTCGGCCAGGCGGTCGTAGGCCACGACCTTGACGCCTTCCTTGTCCGCGCGCTCGACCCAGCCCTTGGTGGACTTGTAGTCCACCGCGTCCAGGATGATCACCTTGACGCCCTGCGTGATCAGGGCGTCGAACTGCTTCTTCTGGGTCTCGATGTCCTGCGCGGCGTTGTTGTACTTGATCTCGCAGTCGCCGCACAGCGACTTGATCTTCGACTCCATGATCGGGCGGTCGAAGGTCTCGTAACGCGTGGTCTTGTTCTCCGGCAGGAGCAGACCGATGGTCTTGCCGTCGCCGCCGCTGCCCTTGTCGTCGCCGTCTCCGGCCTCGCCGCAGGCGGCCAGGCCGAGGGCCATGGAAACGCTTGCGGTGGCTATGACGACGCGGCGCGTCAATGCGTTCATTTGGGGGTGCCTCCCTGACGTGGCCGCGTCGTTGCGGCCGAGGTGGCTCGAAGTCAACTCGGCCACCCGACACGCGTCAAGGAGTAAATCCTTAACGAGATGACAACGGTGCCATGCGTTATCTAAGTGAAGGCGGGTGCGGCGGTCGCCAGACTCCCGTCCAAAAGGGTCGAATCACCCATCTCGCTGAGGGCCAGGGCGAGCGCCCCGAGGACCTCGGCCCGCGCGCCAAGTGCCCCCGGAAGTACGGACAGTTGACGGGCCGCGCTCGGGATCGCATACCGCCCGACGGACTCGCGGATGGGCCCGAGCACCAGCTCGCCGGCCTCCGCGAGGGAGCCCCCGAGGACCACCCGGCTCGGGTTGAGCAGGTTGCAGAGGTTCGCGACGCCGCTGCCGATGTGCCGCCCGACGTCGGCGATCACCCGGCGGCAGCCGGGGTCGCCGTCCCGGGCCAGGGCGACCACCTGCTCCATGGTCAGGTCGGTGCCGTGGCTGGAGTGCAGCAGCGGCAGGACGTACCGGGCGGCGGCGAAGGTCTCCAGGCAGCCGCGGTTGCCGCAGCGGCAGACCGGGCCCGACTCGTCAAGCGTGATGTGGCCGATCTCCCCCGCGGTGCCGCCGGGCCCCCGGTAGATCCGCCCGTTGATCACCAGGCCCGCGCCGACACCGCTCGCGACCTTGATGTACGCGAGGTCCTTCACGCCGCGCCCGCTGCCCCAGACCAGCTCGCCGAGCGCGCCCAGGTTGGCGTCGTTGTCCACGTGCACCGGCACGCCGAGCCTGCTGCCGAGCTCCTCGGCGGGCTTGGTGCCGGCCCAGCCCGGCAGGATCGCCGTGGAGCCGAGGGTGCCGGACTCCACGTCGATGGGGCCCGGCACGCCGAGGCCGACGCCCGCGATCTTGGAGCGGTCCACCCCGGCGGCCTCGATCAGGCGGCTCACCAGGCGCTCCGCCCGGTCCAGGCCCTGCGCGGCGGAGGCGTCCACGTCGAGCGGCTCGGACTCCTCGGCGAGCACCTTGTGGGCGAGGTTGCCGAGTGCGACGCGCAGGTGGGCGTGGCCGAAGTCCACGCCGATCACGATCCCCGCGTCGCCGCTGAGCGAGACGCTGCGGGCCCGGCGCCCGCCCGCCGACGTGGGCGTGACCTCGACCGTGCCGCCGTCCTTCAGCTCACGGACGATATTGGACACCGTCGCGGCGGACAGGCCCGTCGTCCTGGCGATCTCCGCCTGCGTGAGTGATCCCGCGAGCCGCACCGCGCGGACGACCCGCTCCAGATTTGCTCGGTGCAGTGACGACTGCGACCCCGGAGTCTCCATCGACTCATCCACTCCCGCCTATGGCGGACGGCGCCGTCGCCGCCCGTACAAGTTGTGAACTCCAAGCTCCGCTGAAGGTGTTGCCGCAGTCAAGTCCTTGAGGGAAATCCGGTCGGTCACGGCACACACACGAAGCGTCCCGCGTGCGGCAGGCTCGCGGGACACCTCGTACGTGTGATCCTTTTCGTTACTTGATCGTGGCCGCCGTGAGGCCGGACTGGACCTGGCGCTGGAAGGACAGATAGACGACGAGCACCGGGATCATGGAGATGGTCATGCCCGCGTACAGGGCGGGCAGGTCGGTCTCGTAGTTGCCCTGGTTCATCAGGCTCACCAGGCCCTGCGCCAGCATGGAGCGGTCCTTGTCGCCGCCGCTCTGCTTCTGCATGAGGGTCAGCGGCAGGATGTACTGGTTCCACTGCCCCAGGACGTTGAAGATGCCGACGCTGATCAGGCCCGGCTTCGCCATCGGCACCATGATCTGGAAGAACACCCGGGTGTGCGAGGCGCCGTCGATGACCGCCGCCTCGTGCACGGCCGTGGGCAGCGTCCGGAAGAACGAGTGCAGATAGAACACGGTGAACGGCAGCGAGTACGCGACGTACACCAGGATCAGCCCTTGGTACGTGTTCAGCATGCCGAGCCGGTCGACCATGAAGTACAGCGGCACCAGGGCGAGGAACACCGGGAACATCGACCCGGCGACGAAGAAGTAGTACAGGAACCGGTTGCCGAAGAACTCGTACCGGGCGAGGACGTACGCCGCCATCGCGCCGAGCAGCATCGTCAGCGGCACGGAGAAGGCCATCACGATGAGCGTGTTGAGCAGGTAGTCGCCGACGCCCTTCTCCCAGCCGCGCTGGAAGGCGTCGAAGGTCCACTCGGTCGGCCAGGACCAGGCGCTGGACTTGATCTGCGAGTCGGTCTTGAAGTTGCCGAGCAGGATCCAGCACAGGGGCAGGACGATCATGACCGCCCACAGCACCAGGAAGCCGTGCGAGAAGGCGTTGAGGGTCCTGCCCTCCATGCCGTCGGCGCGGCCGGGGCCGCCGCGCCTGCCGCCGCGCTGTCTTGGCACGTCGACCTTGGTGACGGGGGGTTGCGTCGCGGGAGCCGTCATGTCGCTCGCGCCTCCCTAGTACTCGATGCGGTCACGGCGGCTGAGCCGCAGCGTGACGATGGACACGATCAGGGTGAGCAGCAGCATCACGACGCCCATGGCGCAGGCGTAGCCGCTCTTGCTGTACGTCTGGAAGTTCCGCATCAGGTACGTCGAGATGACCTCGCTGCTGTGGTCGGGGCCGCCGCCGAAGTCCTGCGACGTGAGCGTGGAGATCAGCAGGAACGCGTCCATGGACAGGATGGCGAGGAACACCCACGCGGTCTGGATGGTCTCCCACAGCAGCGGCAGCGTCACCCGGACGAAGGTCTGGAACCGTCCGGCACCGTCGAGCAGCGCGGCCTCGTAGATGTCCTTGGGGATGGACTGCATGGCGGCCGAGAAGAGCACCATGTAGAACCCGGCGCCGGCCCACACCATCACGAAGACGATGCACCACAGGACCAGGTCGGGGTCGTTCAGCCACTCCGTGGGGTTGTTCTTGTCGCCGAGGCCGATCCCCTGGAGCGTGCCGTTGATGAGCCCGGAGTCGTCGCCCCGGTACACCGCCTTGAAGAGGATGGCGAGGATGGCGACGGAGAGCACCTGCGGGAAGAAGAAGATCACCCGGTAGAACCGGGAGCCCCGCACTCCGCTCACGCCGCCCGCGCCGCCGCGCCCGCCCACGTTCACCATGAAGGCGAAGAACAGCGAGAGCAGGATCGTGAGCGTGGGCACGAGGACCAGGAGCAGGGCGTTGTGCTGGAGCGCCTTGACGAAGACGTCGTCCTTCGCCAGGTCCTTGTAATTGTCGAACCCGACGAAGTTGAACTTCTGTGAGGCGCCGCTCCAGTCGGTGAACGAGTAGCTGATGGTCTGGATGTAGGGCCAGATCACCAGCAGTACGTAGAGACCGACGGGAAGGACGAGAAATCCCGCGATGAACGGGTACTTTTTCCGATGCATGACACCCTGCTCCTGATAGCGCCTGTTTTCTCCCCCGCCCTTCTCTTCGCTACTTCTTCTTGTCCGTCTTCTTCTTCGCTTCCTTGTCGACGGCCTTCTGGCAGCGCTCCAGCCACTTCTTGGGCGTGCTGCGCTTGGCCATCAGCTCACCGGTGGCGTTCTGGATCTCGACGTCCAGCTCGCCGTACCACTCCGAGTAGCGGAAGTTGAAGCGCTCGTCCACGGGGCAGGCGTCGACGGCCGCGAGCGCCGTCTTGATGCCGGGGCGCAGCTGCACGCTCTTGTCGACGTAGTCGGGGCCGAGCACGGACAGGGAGCTGGCCTCCTTGGCGAAGGCGGTGGCGCCCTCCTTGGACAGCATGCGCCGCAGGAACTCCAGGCCGCCCGGGACGTTCTTGGCCTTCGACGGCACGATGAACGGCTCGTCGGCGCCGGTGCGCACGGCGTGCAGCTTCATCTTGGAGTCGGGGAGCAGCGGCAGCGGCAGGAAGGTCATCTCGAAGTCGGCGGGCGTCTGCTTGGCCTGCTCGTTCTCGATCCAGGATCCGGACGGGATGAAGACGGCCTTGTACTCGTTCCACTTGGTCTGGGCCTCGGTGTGCTCCAGGGAGTTGGTGCCCGGCATGAGCAGGCCCTTCTCGACGATCTCGTACACCGCCTCGACGGCCCGCTCCGCGGCGTCGTTGCCGACGAACGCCTTCGGGTCGAGGTTGTCGATGGCCTTGACCGCGTCCATGCCGCCGGTCTTCGCGATCAGGTCCATGATCACGATGTTCATGTAGTACGGGTACTTGCCCTGGTGGGCGAGGCCGCCGATGCCCTTGGACTTGGCGTCCTTCATGATGTCGAGCAGCTGGTCCCAGGTCTTCGGGACCTCCCAACCGTGCTTCTTGAACAGCTTGTTGGAGTACCAGAGCCCCCAGGCCGCGTACACGTAGAACAGCGCGTGGAACTTGCCGCCGAAGGTGCCCTGCTCGATCGTCCCCGGCAGCATGATGTCGCGGACCTTCTTGCTCGGGTCGTCGACGGACGGCGCGTCGAGCAGCTGCGTGAGGTCGGTGAGCTGCCCGTCCTTGAAGAGGGTGTCCAGCTTCATCTTCTTCGACCCGGAGTCGTCGACGACGTCCGGCGGATTGCCCTTGTTGAAGCGGGGCTGGAGCTTGCCGGTGACGTCCTGCTCGCCGGAGTGCGCGACGCTGCCGCCGTACTTCTTCTCGAAGGAGTCCTCCCAGGCCTTGGCGTACGCGTCGCCGTAGCCGCCCTTGAAGATGAAGACGTCGAGGTCGTTGTCCTTCGCTACGCCGAAGGGGTTCTCCTTCGTCTTCTTGACCGTCTTGGCCTTGTCGTTGTCGTCGTCGCCGCCACCGGAGGCACACGCGGACAGAAAGCCCATCGCGGGCACGGAGACGATGCCGAGGGCGGCGGTGCGCTTGATGAGCTCGCGCCTGCCCATGCCGTTCGTCGTACGGGAGGTGTGGGGCGTGCCGGGTGTTTCGGAAGTGGATCCCATGCTCAAGTCCTCGCTCTCTTCCAGGACTCAGGCGGTGAACCGGATCCTCCCCGGCACCGCGGAGTTGTGTAGCTGGGGTTCGTGCGGGATGTGTCCGGCGGCGGGGAAAACGGGCCGCCCGGACGCGCACAGGTATAGTCCACTCGCCACCGGGCAAGCAAGATCGAATGCAGGTTTGGCCTGCCACCTTTTCCGAGTTGAGACCTCTTAATGGCGGGCATGCCGCCAGATAGTACGGACCAAATCGGAAAGTCCAATTCTCCGGTGTTGCTTGTGTCTTGACCCGGGACGGGTCGGGGTGGACGGGTGATCTTCCACCCGCCCACCCGTTCGGCCGCGCGGCTACGCGGCTACGCGGCCGCTGGGCTACTTGGCTACTTGGCTACTTGGCGATCCAGACGCCGAAGTCCCGTCCCGCCGTCCCGAAGTCGTGGAAGCCCATGCGGACGTTCTGCGAGCCCCACGTCATCGTGCCCTTGGCGATCACGCCGCCGCTCGCCGACGTCGTGTAGACGGGACCGCCGCTGTCGCCGCCGCGGACCGCCGTCAGGCCGTCCATCTGCCGGACCTCGGTGGTGTCGTTGCGGTTGCCGTCGACGTACTCGACCTTGAGGTTGCACACCGGACCGCCGGTCTCCCAGGCGCTGGTCGCCCCGGACTGGCACAGGTACTCCCCGACGAACGACCAGTCCCAGCCGTCCACCGTGCGGACGGCGTTGTCGTGGGAGCCGCCGACGTAGATCTGGTCGTCCACGTTGGAGGTCGGGATCAGCGCGACGTCGTGCAGTTCGTTGCGCGCCCCGAAGGTGCCGATGAACTCGCCCTTGGCGTCGGTGATCCGGTCGCCGGTCCGGCCGCAGTGAGCCGCCGTCAGGACGTACCGGTTGTTGGCGCCGTCCCGCACGCCGAAGCCGGAGCTGCACATGCTGTTGCCGTTCCGGATCCGCGCGCCGCCCGACCACGGGGCCCAGTCGTCCTCGCGCGAGACCTGCTTCGGCGCCTCCTCGCGTACGACCTTGACCGGGACGTCGACGTCGGGGAGCTGCGCGGCCCCGAACGCCCTGGCCTTGCCGTCGCCCTTGTCCACGGCCAGGACGAGGCCGCTGCCGTCGGACGGGACCTTCACCCGCGCGGCCGGGGCGTTGGCGTCCCGCTTCAGCCAGGCCTCGACCTTCGTCCGGGACGCGCCGAGCTCCTTCAGCGAGTGCGGGGCGCGGGCGATCCTGACGGGAGCCTTCTTCTCCGCCCGCGCCACGGCCGCGCGCATCGACGACGGCAGCGGGCCCTGCCACCACAGCGCGACCTTCTTGTCCTCCAGGACGATGCCCGCGTAGCCGTCGTAGTGACCGCGCTCGACCGCCGAGCGGAGCGTGCCCGCCGCGGCGACCAGCGGTCGCTGCGCGGCCATGCGGCGCTCGCCCTGGCGCCGGGCACGCTCGTACGCGGCGGCGTCGACGTCGGAGTTGGCCTTGGACTTGGCGTTGGCGTTGGCGTTGGCGTCGGCCGACGGGGCCGCCTCGGCAGCCGCCGGCGGGCGCTTCTCGTGCGGCTCGGCGCCGGTCGCCGCGTCCGCGGACGCGGCGACGCTCAGCAGTGTGCCGGCGAGCGCGGCCGTCATCAGGGCCGTCACCGCACGAGAAGCGGGTACGGAACGTCTCTTCACAGATCTCACCACAGGTCTCAGCTCTCTGTTCGGTGGGTTCGGTGGGTTCGGTGGGTTCGGTGGGTTCGGTGGAGCCCCCAGACCCTGCGGAACGGCCTGTTCCAGCCGCAAGGCCGGGCGCCCCATCCGGGACACCGGAACGTCCCCACCCGCGCCGACCTGGGGAAACAGCCCTCACCTGGAACGCCGTTCCGGGACACCGTCCGGTCCGCTGGCCCCGTCAACACCCTTGACACCCCTGGCCACTTGCCGCCCTACTGGACCTTGCACGGCAGCGTGACAACGTTGTCCGGATCAGCCCGGACGGGCAGGGAGGGAGCAGGGGATGGGGTACGGACGTCAGGGGCGCAGACCTGGAGGGGGGCTACTCTTTGGGGTCACCGCCCTGGCCGTGGTCGCCGCCTCGCAGGGTGCGGCCATCGCGCAGCCCGGAGAACAGCCGCGCGCGGACCGGGAATTCAGCTCGTCGTTCGAGAAGGACGACGCCGCGCCGGACTGGCTGAACACGGTCGAGACCGGGGCGGACGGCAAGAAGCGCGCGGGCGGGGTGAACGGCGGCTTCACGGCCGGGATACCCGGCGGCGTCAACGACCGCGTCGTCGGGGTCAAGGCCAGCGGCGAGCACGCCGGCTCCGGTGAGGTCAAGGAGAACCTCGTCGACGGCGAGAAGACCACGAAGTGGCTCACGTTCGACAGGACGGGCTGGGTCGAGTTCGCCCTGGACTCCCCGGCGAAGGTCGTCCGGTACGCGCTGACGTCGGCCAACGACCACGCCCAGCGCGACCCGAAGAGCTGGACGCTCCAGGGCTCGACGGACGGCCGGGAGTGGAAGGACCTCGACAAACGCGAGGGCGAGACCTTCGGCGAGCGGTTCCTGACGAAGACGTACGACTTCGCGAACGACACCGCGTACACGCACTTCCGCCTCGACATCAGCGCCAACAACGGCGGCGGCGAGATCCAGCTGGCCGATCTGCAGCTGTCCATCGGCGGCTCGGACACGCCCGCGCCGCCCGACGACATGCAGAGCGCCGTCGACCGCGGCCCGGCCGGGTCGCCGACGGCCAAGGCGCGCGCGGGCTTCACCGGCAAGCAGGCCCTGAGGTACGCGGGCACGCACACGGCGGACGGCCGCGGCTACTCGTACAACAAGGTCTTCGACGTGGACGTGAAGGTGGGCCGGGACACCGAGCTCGGCTACCGCGTCTTCCCGTCCATGGACGACGAGGACTTCAAGAAGGCGCCGTACGACGCCACGAACGTCGCCGTCGACCTGGCCTTCACCGACGGCACGTACCTCAGCGACCTCAAGGCCACCGACCAGCACGGCTTCCCGCTGACCCCGCGCGGGCAGGGCGACGCGAAGGTCCTGTACGTCAACCAGTGGAACGACGTCGCGTCGCGCGTCGGCGAGGTCGCGGCCGGCAAGACGGTCGACCGGATCCTCGTCGCGTACGACTCCCCCAAGGGCCCGGTGAAGTTCCGCGGCTGGGTGGACGACATATCCCTGGCGGAGAAGGCGCCGCCGAAGCCGAAGGCGCACCTGTCCGACTACGCGTCGACCACGCGCGGCACCAACTCCAGCAGCGGCTTCTCGCGCGGCAACACCTTCCCCGCGACCGCCGTCCCGCACGGCTTCAACTTCTGGACGCCGGTGACCAACGCGGGCTCCCTGGGCTGGCTGTACGACTACTCCAGCCGCAACAACGACGACAACCTGCCGACGATGCAGGCGTTCAGCGCGAGCCACGAGCCGAGCCCATGGATGGGCGACCGGCAGACGTTCCAGCTGATGCCGTCGGCGGCGAAGGGAACGCCGGACGCCGACCGGGCCAAGCGGGCGCTGCCGTTCCGGCACGAGAAGGAGACCGCGCGCCCGCACCACTACGGCGTGACCTTCGAGAACGGCCTGAAGACCGAGATGACGCCGACCGACCACGCGGCGATGTTCAGGTTCACCTATCCCGGCGACGACGCGAGCGTGGTCTTCGACAACATCGAGAAGACGAACGACACCACGCACAAGGTCGGCCTGACCCTCGACAAGGACAAGGGCGTGGTGACCGGCTACTCCGACGTGAAGTCGGGCCTGTCGGTCGGCGCGACCCGCATGTTCGTGTACGGCACGTTCGACCGTCCGGTGACGGACGGCGGCAAGCTGTCGGGCGGCGGCACCACCGACGCCACCGGGTACTTCCGCTTCTCCCCCGGCAAGGACCGCACGGTCACGCTGCGCCTGGCCACGTCCCTGATCAGCGTCGACCAGGCGAAGGCCAACCTGGACGCGGAGATACCCGACGGCACGTCCTTCGCCACGGTCGAGGACCGGGCGCAGAAGCAGTGGGACAAGGTCCTCGGCCGCGTCGAGGTGGAGGGCGCGAGCGAGGGGCAGCGCACGTCGCTGTACTCCAGCCTGTACCGCCTGTACCTGTACCCGAACTCCGGCTTCGAGAAGGTCGGCAAGACCTACAAGTACGCCTCGCCGTTCACCGAGCAGCCGAACCCGGACACCCCCACCCACACCGGCGCGAAGATCGTCGAGGGCAAGCCGTACGTGAACAACGGCTTCTGGGACACGTACCGGACGACCTGGCCCGCCTACTCCCTGCTCACCCCGAAGAAGGCCGGTGAGCTGGTCGAGGGGTTCGTACAGCAGTACAAGGACGGCGGCTGGACCTCGCGCTGGTCCTCGCCGGGCTACGCGGACCTGATGACCGGCACGTCGTCCGACGTGGCGTTCGCCGACGCGTACGTGAAGGGGGTCGGGGGCTTCGACCCGAAGGCCGCGTACGACGCCGCTCTGAAGAACGCGACCGTCGTGCCGGACCAGGGCGGCTACGGCCGCAAGGGCATGGCCACCTCGCCGTTCCTCGGCTATACGAGCACGGACACGCACGAGGGCCTGTCGTGGGCGCTTGAGGGCTATCTCAACGACTACGGCATCGCGAAGATGGGCCAGGCGCTCTACAAGAAGACGGGCAAGCAGCGCTACAAGGAGGAGTCGGCGTACTTCCTCAACCGCGCGCGGGACTACGTCAAGCTCTTCGACGCCAAGGCCGGGTTCTTCCAGGGCCGGGACAAGAAGGGCGACTGGCGCGTCCCGTCGGACAAGTTCGACCCGCGTATCTGGGGCCACGACTACACCGAGACGAACGCGTGGGGCTACGCCTTCACGGCCCCGCAGGACTCGCGCGGCCTCGCCAATCTGTACGGCGGCCGCAAGGGCCTCGCGAAGAAGCTCGACACGTACTTCGCGACGCCCGAGACCGCCTCGCCGGAGTTCGTCGGCTCCTACCCGGGCGTCATCCACGAGATGACGGAGGCCCGTGACGTGCGGATGGGCATGTACGGGCACTCCAACCAGGTCGCGCACCACGCCGCGTACATGTACGACGCGGCCGGGCAGCCCTGGAAGACGCAGGAGAAGGTCCGCGAGGTCCTGTCCCGCCTGTACACGGGCAGCGAGATCGGGCAGGGCTACCACGGCGACGAGGACAACGGCGAGCAGTCGGCCTGGTACCTCTTCTCGTCGCTCGGCTTCTATCCGCTGGTCATGGGCAGTGGTGAGTACGCCATCGGGTCGCCGCAGTTCAAGAAGGTGACCGTGCGCATGGACAACGGCCGGGACCTGGTCGTGACGGCGCCGAAGAACAGCGCGAAGAACGTGTACGTGCAGGGCCTCAAGGTCAACGGCAAGAAGTGGACCTCGACCGCCCTGCCGCACAAGGAGATCGCGCGCGGCGGCACCCTGGAGTTCGACATGGGCCCGAAGCCGTCGTCGTGGGGCTCGGGCAGGAACGCCCAGCCGGTGTCGATCACGCAGGGCGACGCGGTCCCGTCGCCGCGCGAGGACGCGACGGAGGTCGGAGGCGAGCTCTTCGACAACTCCTCGGCCACGTACGCGCGGGCGGCGTCCGTCGTGGTGCCGGTCGCGTCCCGCACCGAGGCCGTCCAGTACACCCTCACCTCGGCCGACAAGGGCAAGGCCCCGAGCGGCTGGGTCCTTCAGGGCTCCCGCGACGGCGAGAAGTGGACGACCGTCGACAAGCGGTCGGGCGAGTCCTTCGCCTGGGACAGGCAGACGCGGCCGTTCACGGTGAGCAAGCCGGGGTCGTACGCGAAGTACCGCCTGGTGTTCACGGGTGGCCGGGCGACGCTGTCGGAGGTGGAGCTGCTGCGCTGACGCGTTACGCGGCAGTTCGTGAGCTGACGCAGTGTGCGGCGGCCCGCGCCTTCCCGTCCCTCGGGGCGGGGGTGCGGGCCGCCGTGCGTCCGGCGGGGGCCGGTCAGGCGCCGAGCGTCGCCTTGATCTGCTTCTTGTCGGGCTTGCCGACGGGGGTCAGCGGGATCTCCGGGAGCAGGTGCAGGCGCGACGGCGCGTACATGGCGCCCTTGTGCCGGGTGGCGTAGTCCCGCAGCTCGTCCAGGTCGATCTCCTTGCCCGCGGCGGGCACGGCCGCGACGTGGACCTCTTCGCCCGCGTCGGCGCCGCGCGCGCCGAACACCGCGCAGTGGGCGACGGCCGGGTGGGTGTGCAGGAGGTCCTCGAGCTCGTGCGTGTAGACGTGGCCGCCCACCACGATGATCATGTCCTTGAGCCGGTCGGCGATGTAGAGGTAGCCCTCCTCGTCGAGGTGGCCCATGTCGCCGGTGTGGATCCAGCCGTCGCGCAGGACCTCGGCGGTGAGCTCGGGCTGCTTCCAGTAGCCGGTCATGGCCTGCCCGGAGCGGACCCGGATCTCGCCGGTCTGCCCCACGGGCAGGGGCGTGCCGTCCTCGGCGTGGATGGTGACCTCGATGCCGGGGATCACGCGGCCGACGGTGGCCTGGCCCTCCTGGGGCATGTCCTTGTGCTCGTCGGGGCCGATGATCGTGACGTGGCCGACCTCGGACTGGCCGTACCCGCCGAACAGGACGGGCCCGAAGACCTCGTGGGCCTGGCGGAGCCGGGTCGGCGACGCGGCGCACCCGCCGTAGGAGATCCGCAGGACGCTGCTCAGGTCGGTGGCGCCGAGGGCGGGGTGGTCGAGCAGGCGGTAGAGGAGCGGGGGCAGCAGCCACAGGTGGGTGATCCGCTCGCGCTCGACGGCGGCGAGCACGTCGCCCGCGTCGAAGGCGTGCTGGAGGACCACGGAGCCGCCGGCCAGGAAGGTGGCGTCGGCGATGTTGCCCGCGACGTGGGCGAGGGTGGTGGCGGCCAGGAAGCGGGGCGGCTCGCCCGCGAAGACGGAGCCGAAGGCGAGCATGTCCTTGTAGGGGCCGTGCGCCATGCGGACGCCCTTGGGGATGCCGGTGGTTCCGCCGGTGTGGCGTATGCACCAGTCGTCCTCGGGGCGGGCCGCGCTCGGCACGGGCCGCACCTCGCGGCGGGCGGCGAGCTCCAGCAGGTCCTGGCCGAAGGGGCTCCGGCCGAAGGAGAGGACGTGCGCCGGCCGGGTGTGGGCGAGGAGCTGGTCGGCGGAGTCCGCCAAGTCGGGGTCGACGAGGAGCAGTTGGGTGTCCACGCTCTCCGCGACGTGGGCGAGGGTCCCCGGCGCCATGCCGTCGTACAGGAAGACGACGCGCGCGCCGAGCAGGTTGGCGGCGTACCGCGCGGCGAGGACCTCGGGCCGGTTCCGGGAGAGCAGCGAGACGGTGGTGCCACGGCCGACGCCCCAGTCGGCCAGTTCCGCCGCCATGCGCAGGACGCTGTCGTGGAACTCTCCGGCGGTCACCCGGCCGCCGTCCGCGGTGGTGATCAGGGCGTGGGCGGGGTCTCTCGCCAGGACGTCGAGGATCGAATCCACATAGCTGCGGAACGCGGGCTGCTCCGGACTCACCGCTACGGCAGGGATATTGGTGGTCATGGCGTACTTCTTCCTACGTTGCAGGCGCTGATGCAGGTACTTGCTACCTGTCGGTACGCTAACAAGTAATTTCATGGTGAAGGTGTCTTGTTGATGAACTCCGTACGGTGACCGGAGTTCAGCCCGTGAAGGGTGTCCCGCTCTCCAGGACGGCGAATGCCTCGTGGATCAGGCTCACCATCGCCGCGGGCGTGCGTTGCGCGTCGGGCAGCGCCGAGTGGGCAAGCAGAGCGCCGCGCAGGGCGGCGATAGCCGCGCGGGCATACACCGAAGAGCGCAGGTCAGCGGCGGCTTCATCGCCATCTGCGATCTCCGGCGCAAGCCGGAGGCGCACCGCGTCGGCGACGCCGTTCTCGATCTCGAAGAGCACGGAGCGAGTGGGCCGCGGATTGGTGAAAAAGCGCGACGGGGCATCGCTGAAAAGAATGCCGAGGGCCGTTACGCGGGCGTCGGCGACGGCGAGCAGTGCATTCCGGACAGCCGTGAACGGCGGCTCCGCGCCGGGCCGCTCGACGATATGTCTGCACAGCGGCGGGATCAGTTCTAGGATTTCACCGAGAACCAGATCCTCTTTGGACGGGAAATAGCGGAAGAACGTGCGCTCGGTCACGCCGACGGTGGTCGCGATGTCCCGGACGGTGGTCCCGTCGAAGCCGTGCTCCTCGAACAGGCGCAGGGCCGCCTCCTGGAGTGCCTTGCGCGTGCGCTCCTTGTGCTGTTCCCGCCGTCCGACCGTGCTCACAGCGGCAGTCTGGCACACGCATCCGCAAAGTGTCACCCCTGACACTTCGGCTACGCTGGCAAATCTGTCAGTCATGACACTTTGTCGGCGCGGCCCGCCGCCCTCGCACGGACCGGCGTCTGACAAGCACTGTTCCACCCAAGAGCCCTAGGAGCGCCATGGCCTCTCTGCTCGCCCGGCTCGGCCGCACCGCCTTCCGACGCCGCCGCCTCGTCCTTTCCCTCTGGCTCGCGGTGCTCGCGGCCGCAATCGCCTGTCTCACCGCTTTCGGCAGCGGGCTCGACGACGAGTTCTCCATCCCCGGCTCGGAGTCCCAACGCGCCCTGGACACCATGGCCGAGGAGTTCCCCGCGGCCGCCGGCACCAGCGCGCAGCTCGTCTTCACCGCCCCCGAGGGCAAGAAGGTCACCGACGCCCCGTACGCCGCCGCCGTCAAGCGCACCCTCGCCGAGGTCGAGCGCGCGCCCCAGGTCGCCGCCGTGGTCGACCCGGCCGCCGCGGGCACGGTCTCCAAGGACGGCCGCACCGCCCTGGCCCAGGCCCAGTACGAGGACGACCGCTCCGCGCTGCGCGACGACGCGCTGCCCGCCCTGGAGAAGGCGGCACACCAGGCCTCCGCGGCCGGGCTCGACGTGTCCGTCGGCGGCAACGCCTACGGCAGCGGCGGCGTCTCCGTCAGTGCCAAGGAAGCGCTCGGCGCCGTCGTCGCGCTCGTCGTCCTCGCCCTCACCTTCGGCTCGCTCCTCGCGGCCGGAATGCCCCTGCTCTCCGCGCTCGTCGGCGTCGCCGTCGGCCTGTGCGGGCTGCTCGCGATCACGGGCGCCGTCGGCATCTCGTCGACCGCGGTCACCCTCGCCCTGATGCTCGGCCTCGCGGTCGGCATCGACTACGCCCTGTTCATCCTGTCCCGCCACCGCTCCCAACTCGCCCACGGCATGGACCCCGAGGAGTCCGCCGCCCGCGCCAACGGCACGTCCGGCAGCGCCGTCGTCTTCGCGGGCCTCACCGTCGTCATCGCCCTGGCCGGTCTTGCCGTGGTCCGCATCCCGTTCCTGACGGTCATGGGCCTGAGCGCGGCGGCGACCGTACTGGTCGCGGTGCTGGTGGCGGTCACGCTGCTGCCCGCGCTGCTGGGCTTCGCGGGGGCGCGGCTGGCGCCCCGGCCGGGCTCCCGCGCTAGTTCGGGCGCGGGCGCGAGTTCGGGCACGGGCGCCTCCGAGCCGACGTGGGGTGAGCGCTGGGTGCGCTTCGCCACGCGTCGGCCGCTGCTCACCGCCCTCGCGACCGTGGCAGCCCTCGCCGTCGTGGCCGTGCCCGCCAAGGATCTGCGCCTGGCCCTGCCCGACAACGGCTCGGCGCCGTCCGGCAGTTCGCAGCGGCAGACCTACGACACCGTCAGCGAGGCCTTCGGGCCCGGCTTCAACGGCCCCCTCCTGGTCCTCACCGAGACCCCCGGCCACGACGCCGCCTCCCCGCAGGGCCGCGCGGCGGCGACCCGGATCGCCGCCGAGCTGAAGAAGGAACCCGGCGTCGTGGCCGTCTCCCCGCCCCGCGCCGCCAAGGGGTCCACCGGCTCGATCATCCAGGTCGTCCCGGAGACCGGACCCGACGACGAAGCCACCAAGGACCTCGTCCACCGGCTCCGCGACCGCGCCCCCGCGCTGCACTCCCTGACCGGCGCCACCGTCTCCGTGACCGGCAGCACCGCCGTCGGCGTCGACGTCTCCGACCGCCTCGGCGACTCCCTGCTGCCGTTCGGCATCGTCGTCGTGGGCCTCTGCCTGCTGCTCCTTCTCCTGGCCTTCCGCAGCCTCGTCATCCCCGTGAAGGCGACCTTCGGCTTCCTCCTGTCCGTGGCCGCGTCCTTCGGCGCGGTGGCTGCGGTCTTCCAATGGGGCTGGCTCGCCGACCAGTTGGGCGTCGCCCGCACCGGCCCGGTCGTCAGCTTCCTGCCCATCATCCTCATGGCCGTCCTCTTCGGCCTCGCCATGGACTACGAGGTGTTCCTCGTCTCCAGCGTCCGCGAGGAGTACACCCGCACCGGCCGCGCCCGCGACTCCGTACGGCTCGGCGCCCGGCACGCGGCCCGCGTCGTCACGGCGGCGGCCCTGATCATGTTCGCCGTCTTCGCGAGCTTCGTCTCCATGGACGACGCCATCGTCAAACCCATCGCGTTCGCCCTGGCCTTCGGCGTCCTCATCGACGCGTTCGTCATTCGCATGACGTTCGTCCCCGCGGTCCTCGCCCTGGTCGGGGACGGGGCGTGGTGGCTGCCTCGGTGGCTCGACCGGTTGCTTCCTCATGTGGACATCGAGGGCGAGAAGCTGGCCTCGGCGCCCGAGCCGGTTCGGGAGCCCGTCCGGGCCTGAGCCCCGCGGTCAGCCGAACTCGCACCACACGACCTTGCCGGGGGCGCGCACCGTCACGCCCCACTTGTCGGCCAAGGCCGCCACCAGCAGGAGACCTCGCCCCGACTCGTCGGCCCCACCGTCGACGAGTCGGGGCCAGCCGTCGCCGCTGTCGTGGACTTCTACGCGGACGGTGACGCCGTCGCGTACGAGGCGGAGCCGGAACCCGCGTCCCGGCGGGACGCCGTGGATCAGGGCATTCGTCGTCAACTCGCTGACGCACAGGGCGATTTCATCAACCCTCTCCTCGATCCCCCAGGCGGCGAGCGCGTCGCGCGTGAACGCACGGGACGCCGGGATCGACTGCCGCTCACGCCGGTAGAAGCGTTCGCGGAGGGGCGTGGGGGGAGTTTCGTCGTTCATGTGGCGAGAGTCACACTGCGTGGCCATCATCAAGCAGTACGTGAACTCGTACAACTCGGTTGTACGAGCTGCGGGGGTGAACGCGCGGGTTTCGGTGGGGAGTTAGGGCGCATGAGCAGGCCAAAGCGGCGGTCGAAGAAGAACGCGTCAGCCATGAAGATGGTGGGGGCGCTGCTTGCCCTCCACCGGGAGGTCGCCGGCTACACCCAGAGATCTCTGGCCGAGCACTTCGTCCTCAGCGAGGACCAGATCGCCTCCATCGAGCAGGGGCGGCGGCCTCTGAAGTTGGACCTGGCGATCCAGCTCGACGCTTTTCTGGGCACCAAGCGGACGTTGGAGACGGCGGTAGAGAACATGCCGGAGGTGGATCTGATTCCTCGCTTCGCCGAGGAGTACCTGGATCACGAGCGGGAGGCCATCGCGATCTCCTGGTACGAGAGCTTGGTAGTGCCCGGACTGCTCCAGACCGAGGCGTACGCAAGGGCGGTCTTCCGCAGTCGAGTCCCGGTGTACGACGAGGACGAGATCGAACAGCTCGTCGCAAACCGCATCGAGCGGCGGGACATCCTGCACCGCAAGCGGCCACCGACAGCCAGCTTTGTGGTGTGGGAGGCGGTTGTACGTGATCGATTGGGAGGGCGGGGGGTGTACGCCGAACAGTTGCGCCACCTGCGTGAGTACGCCGAACTCCCCGGGCTCTCCTTGCAGATCCTGCCGCTGGGGCGCACCTCACACGCCGGACTCGACGGTCCGTTCATCCTGCTGGAGACACCCGAATACCAGCGACTCGCCTACACGGAAACTCATCGTGGCAGTCACTTGATCGCCGATCCCGACGACGTGGCGATCCTCCACCAGAAATATGCGATGCTGCGGGCACAGGCCCTCAACCCCGAGGACACCAGGGCCCTGTTGGACCGGTTGCTAGGAGAGCAATGAGCAGCAGCACCGCGCTTGAGTGGTTCAAGTCCAGCTACAGCGGCAGCGAAGGCGGCGCCTGCCTCGAAGTCGCGTATGGATGGCGCAAGTCCAGCTACAGCAGTGGCGAAGGCGGCGCCTGCCTGGAGATAGCCACTCACCCCACGACCATCCACATCCGCGACTCCAAGGACCCCGGCAGACGGCACGTCTCCGTCTCCCCCACCACCTGGTCCGCCTTCCTCCCCCTCACGCTCCCGGCGGCCGAAAGTCGGAATCGGAAGTAGCCCGCAGCCGGAACTCGGCGATCCGGAACTCCTGACCCGAATTCACCGCGATGCCCACCAGGTCTCCGTCGGCGAAGTACATCTGGTGGAGGTGCATCCACAGGAAGCGGTCCTCGTACTCGTAGCCGACCCACAGCGACCTGCCGCCCTGTATCGCGTCGGAGACCTGCGCGGCCGCAGACCGGTAGGCGACGGCGGCCCTGCGGGACGCCTCGGCCTGCCGTTCGTCCCGCCGCCGCTCCCGGCCGTCCCAGTACCCGCTGTACAGCGCACCGCCCCCGATGGCGACGACGAGCCCGCCCGCCGTGATCAGCCCCGACGCCCCCACCGACTGGCCGGTGTCGCGCCCCGAGGCGACCAGGATCAGCGTGACGAGGCCGCCGAGGAGCACCATCACGAGGGCGCCGAGGGCCAGGAGCTGACGCGCGGTCAGCGCCCGGGAGATCACTTCCTCGCCCGGCAGCACGCGCGCCCTCGGCACCGGGCCCGGCGTTCCGGCCACGGCACCGGCGGTCACGGCGTCGGGGTCGACGAGCGTCGGGGGATGGACGGCCGCCTGCGCCGGAACCGTTTCCGCCGACGCGTCCTCCGGAACGGGCAGCGCGGCGATCCGCTCCCCCACCGCTGCCGCGCTCGGCGGCCTGTCCTCGGGCTGTTTGGCGAGGAGATCCGCGAGCAGGGCGTCCCACGCGGCCGGGAGTCCGGCACGCCCCGCGCTGGCGGGCGGTGGTACTTCGTCGAGATGCTGCCGCAGGATGAGGTGCCAGGGGCCCTCGGAGAAGGGCGGTCGGCCGACCAGCGTCGCGTACAGCAGACACCCCAGGGAGTAGAGATCGCTGCGCGCGTCGAGTTCGGTGCCACCGCCGGCCTGCTCCGGGGACATGTACGCGAAGGTGCCCAGGACGTGACCGGTGTGGGTGAGGGTCGTCAGGTCGATGCTGTCGCGGTCGAGTCGCGCGATGCCGAAGTCCAGGACGGTCGCGTGCCCGTCGGGGCCGATCATCACGTTGGCGGGCTTCAGGTCCCGGTGCACGATGCCCACGTCGTGCATGGCAGAGAGCGCCGCGCAGATCTCCCCGCCCCAGCGGGCGACCTCCGCGAGGGAGGGCGGGCGCGCTGCGAGGAGACGGTTCAGCGGCTCGCCGGGGATCTCCGCCATCACCAGGTACAGGACCGCGTGGCCGTCGACGTCCGCCTCGCCGGAGTCGTGCACTTCGACGATGTGCGGGTGGCGCAGCAACGACGCGACCCTGATCTCCCGGTGGAACCTGCGGGCGAGCTCCGAGGTGTCCGTGCCGAGGAAGCCGGTCACCATCTTCACCGCGACGTCACGCTGCCGCAGCTGGTCCCTGGCCCGCCATACGGTTCCCATCCCGCCGGAGCCGAGCGGCTCCCGCAGTTGATAGCGCCCGCCGAGCAGAGCCCCTCGCACGTCAACCCCCTTCGGATCCGGAGCGCAAGTATGCGATGCTGCGGGCCCCGCCCCCAACCCCCGGACAGCCAAGGCCTGTTGGACCGTCGGCTAGGATCCCGCGTGCGCTACTACATCTACGTCTCCACCGCCAAGGTGGACATGCTGTACGGGCAGATCCCGCCCACCCTCCTGCGGCGGCTCGCCGTCGAGGCCAAGGTCGACCTGAAGGTCCTCAGCCTGGCCGTGCAGTCGCCGCGTACCGACACAGGTCCGTACGACCGGCTCGACCTCGTAGAGGCGTATCTGGACCGGGAGTTCGACGTCAGCTGGATGTCGGAGCCCACCGCATGGTTCCGGGGGGACCTGGGGCTGCGGATCGCCGGGGACGGGCAGGCAAGCGGGCCGACGCTGATGACGGGCCGCGACGGCGACACCGTGGTCGCCCTGGTCGGGTCCGCGCACCATCTGATCGGGTATCAGGCGGCGCCCGACCTGCACCGGGTCGGGTACTCGGGCCTTCCGTCGGTGTTCCGGCTGCTCCAGGACATCCCACGCGAGTGGGAGTTCCAGCTCAACGTGCGCTGGCGGGCCCGGATGCCGAGCAGGGAGAGCGTGGCGCACGACGTGCTGCACTTCGCGGAGGCGCTGACCGTACCGCCGGTGTACTGCGAGTTCCTGGCGCGGCAGCTGATGTGGGGCACGGTGGCGCGGGAGGACGGGAGCGAGGTCACGGTCGTCGTCGGGACGCCGCTGTACGTGGCGATGTCGGACCGGGGGCCCGGGGACGACGGCCAGGTGGTGTGAATGGAGCGGGCGGCGTCCGTCGCCGATCTGGTGCGGCTGCGCATGGACGGCGACGTAGCGGGACTGTGCCGGGCCACACGGTCCGAGGACCACCACATCGCTGTGTACGCGACGGAGTTGCTCGGCAGCAGCACGGGTCCGCCGGAGGCGGTCGACGCGCTGTTCGCGAGCCTGCGGCGGCGGGGCGAGCCGTACCCGGGGCTGCCGTGGCAGGCCGCCAAGGCCCTGGGGCGGCTGCGGGTGCGCCGCGCGGTGCCCGAACTCCTCGATCTCCTCGCCGAGGGCCCGCACGGGCGCGAGCAGCTGGACCGGCCCGCGTGCGACGCCCTCGTCGCGATCGGCGGGCCGGAGGTCGTCCAGGGGCTCATCGGACTGCTCGGCCGGTTCCGGGCCGAGGGGTACCTGGCGTTCCGGGTGCTCGACGCGCTGGCGCGGCTGCGTCCGCCCGAGGCCGTGGAGCCGCTCCTCGTCGCGCTGTGGGACAACCTGCCGCAGCGCGCGGACCACGTGGTGCGGACGCTCGGCGCGATCGGGGACCCGCGCGCGGGCAACGCCCTCCTCGCCCTCGCGCACTCCCCCGCGTCGGACACGAGTCTGCGCCGGGCCGCCGTGACGGCGCTGCACGCCCTGCCCGAAGCCGACTGGCCGCCCCCGCGCACGTACCCCTCCGCCGAAACGCTGCTGCACGAACCACAGCGCGCCCCGGACGCCGAGACGGCACGCCTCGCCACCGCCCTGCTCTCCCGCACCGAGGAGGGCCGCGGCCACCTGTGGGAGGTGCTCCGCGCGGCGGCCCGCTCCCCGCATCACCCCGACTGCCCGCCGCACGCCGTCATCGCCGTCTGCGACCGCGTCGCGGAGGAGCCCGACCTCTTCGACGTACCGGACCCCGACGCGTACGACGCCCTGCTCAGGCACCATCTGCGCGAGGCGGCGGTACCGGCCGTGCGCCGGGCCGCCGCGCGGGCCCTCGCCGCGTACGCAGGCGCCGAAGCGGCGGACGTCCTGCTCGCGGCCCTCGGCGACGCGCACCTCAGCGACGCCGTGGCGGACCTCGTCGCCGACTTCCCCGGACCGCCGCGCAAGCAGCTGATGGACCTGCTCACCGACCCCGACGGGACGGTGGCCGGGCGGCGGGGCGCAGCACGGGCGTTGGGAGGAATCGGGCACGCCGGGGCCGGGCCGGCCCTGGAGGCCGTGCTTGCGGACGACGCGGCCCCGGTCTCGGTGCGCACCGCCGCCGCCGACGCGCTCGGCGCCCTGGGGCACGCACGGTCCGCCGCGCCGCTTGCGGCGCTGGCCGAGGACGCGGCGCAGCCCGGCACGCTGCGGGCCCGCGCCGTGGGCGCCCTCGGCCTGATCGGCGCGCCGGAGACCCTGCCGGTGGTCCTCGCCTGCACGGGGTCGCCGCACGAGGCGGTGCGGGCGCGGGCGGTGGCGGCGCTCGGCGGGTTCCCCGTGGCGGAGGCCGCCGAGGCGCTCGGGGACCTGGTCACGAACAGTACGGAGAGCGACGTGGCGCGTGCCGCCATGCGGGCCCTCGCCCGGATCGGCGCCCCGGCGCTGCCCGTGCTCGTGGCGCTCGCCGACGCCGTGGACGGCCTGGTGGAGGACCTGTCCGACCAGCTCGTCGCGGCGCTCGCGGCCCGGCCCGAGGCCGAGTCGACCGCCGCCCTGGAACGGCTCGCCGCGGCTCCGGAGCAGGAGTCCACGCGCACCCCGCCGGGCGCGGGGCGGCTCGCCGCGTCGCGCCCGGCGCGGGAGGCCGCGTCCCTCGCGCTGGTCGAGCGCGGCACGGCCGAGTGCCTCGCGCCCCTCGTGGCGCTCCTCGGCCCGGACACGTGGTTCGGCGCCCACGAGGCCGCCGTGCGCGCACTGTTGAGGATCGGCACCGGGGAGGCGCACGAGCTCGTGCTCACGCACTGCCGCGACGCGCCGCACAAGTACTCCTGGCACGTCGAGGCCCTCGACGCCGTCGCCCGCGCCCGGGGGATCACGCTCGGACCGTAGCTCGACAGGCCCGCGCGAGCCTGCCTAGGATGCGCGGCAGCATCGCGTGCCGGTCACCGTCCGGGTGAGGCATGGAGGTGCGGGACATGCCTCTGGAGGCATTCCTTGTCGGTACAGCTCAATCACACGATCGTCCACGCCCGGGACAACCGGGAGTCCGCCGAGTTCTTCGCGGACCTGCTGGATCTCGAAGTCGGCCCCGAATGGGGCCCGTTCGTCCCCGTCGCCCTCGCGGGCGGCGTCACGCTCGACTTCGCCACCGTCCCGGCCCCCGACATCGCGCCGCAGCACTACGCGTTCCTGGTCTCGGACGCGGAGTTCGACGCGGCGTACGAGAAGATCACGGCGCGCGGCATCGAGCACTGGGCCGATCCGCGGCAGCAGCGGCCCGGTGAGATCAACCGCAACGACGGCGGGAAGGGCGTCTACTTCCTGGACCCGGCGGGCCACCCCATGGAGCTGATCACGGTTCCGTACGGCGGCTGGCCGCGGCGGTAGGCAGGACGGGCGAGGGGCCGCACGGCTCGCGGGCCGTGCGACCCTCTCGCGCTGCTCAGCAGTTGATGGCGGTGTCGCCGGTGTCGACGGCACAGCTGTCGGTGCCGGGGCCGCCGTCGGCGGTGTCACCGGCCGCGCCGTCCTGGACGTCGATGGTGTCGTCGCCCGCGCCGGACAGGACGACGTCGTTGCCACCCGCGCCGTAGACGATGTCGTCACCGGCCAGGGCGCAGATGACGTCGTCACGGTTGATGCCGGACAGGACCTCGGGCCCGTTGCTGCCGATCAGCGTGCAGCGGTGGGCGTTGTTGACCTGGGTGGGCTGGGCGGCGGAGTTGTCGCCGGTGTTCGGGTCGGGCTGGTCGGCGGTCGCCGTGGCGGTGGCGGTGACCGTCCCGGTGGCCGTCGGCGACAGGCTCAGGGCGACCGTCGCCGAACCGGAGGTGGCCAGGCCGCCGAGCGTGCAGCTGACGGTGGCCCCGGAGACGGTGCACGAGCCCTGGGAGGGGTCGGCGGACAGGATGCCGGTGGGTGCCCCGGTCAGGGTGATCTCGGCGGTGGTGCCGGCGGCGTCGTCGGGGCCGTTGTTGGTGAGGGTGACGGTGTCGGTGAGGGTGTCGCCGAGCGCGAAAGGGTCGGCGGAGTCGGCCACCGTGACGGCCAGGTCGGCGGTGGGCTCGGCGGTGTCGGTGGTTCCGGCCGACGCGGTCGAGGCGATGCCGAGGAGGCCGGACAGGGCGAGCAGCAGCCCGCCGAGCAACGGCGTGACGCGGCGTAGCGCACGACCGCGTCCTAATCGTGGTCCACTCGGTCGTTCATGGGCGTATCTCACAGGAGACTCCCGTGGGGAAGGGGGTGTACGAGCGCCCGGAGCATCCCACAGCCCCTCGGCACGGACAACGGCACCGCGGCTGCGGAGCCCCCAATCCCGCCCCTTCCCGGCTGTGTCGATTTGCGGCTCCGCCGCGGGGGGCTCCGCCCCAGACCCCGCTCCTCAAACGCCGGAGGGGCTAGATCTTGCCGCTAGATCCAGCCCGTCCGGCGTTTGAGGACGAGGCGCGAAGCGCCGGATAAAAGGGGGTCCTAGGGGGCGGAGCCCCCTAGTTTCGGGAAGGGGTGGGACTGGGGCGCCCCCGGCGAGCGCGATACGCACGCTGACGGCACGCCGGGGAGCAGTACATCCGAGGGCGGCCGCGCGGGGGCCGCGTCACCGGCGCCCGGCAGCCAGGGCAGAGCTTTTCGTCACGCTCGGGGCCGACGCCCACACTTTCGTCACAGCGGGCGCGCCCCCGCGGGGTATGCGCGGCCAGCTCGGAGTCCAGAACGGGACACTCCCCCGCGATGTCGTCATCCGTACAGCTCAGACAGTGCCGAAGATAGTCACGCGCGGCCTCCAACTGCCCGATCTGCCGCTCCACTTGCGCGATCTGGGCGTCGATCGCGTCCTGCCAGACGTCGCGCGTGGCCTTCCCGGAGGTGACGACGGCCGCCTGGTCGAGCGGCATCCGCCCGACCACGCAGCACAGATAGGCGAGCCCGATGCGGCGCAGGTCGGTGTCGCCGTAGACCCGCTTGCCGCCCTCGCGGGCAGGCGGGGCGAGCACACCCCGGCTCTCCCACCACCGCACCGTGGACGGCGCGATGCCGTACAGAGCCGCCGCTTCACCGATGGAGACCCCACGCCGCCTCGCCATGCGCCCAGTTGACATCAAGGCGACTTCACAGGACAAGGTCGGAACCACACAGAACTTAGGCAAGCCTTAGTAAAGGAGTTCCGTCGTGTCAGCAGTCGAAGCGGTAGAAGCAGTCGAATACGCGGAGAACGTCGTCATCGGCGCCGGGCAGCAAGGGTGCGGAGTGGCCGGGGCCCTCCAGGAGGTGGGGCGGGACGCGCTCGTCCTGGAGCGGGGAGAGATCGGCCAGGCCTGGGCGCACGAACGCTGGGACAGCCTGCTGATCGGGAGCGGGAACCGATCGGTGCGCTTCCCCGGCCGGGAGTACGAGGGCGACGACCCCTACGGCTGCCCCTCGGGCCCCGAACTGGCCCGTCTCCTGCGCCGTTACGTGACGGAACGAGGGCTCCGGGTGCGGCAGCACACGGCCGTGCAGAGGGTCGAGTGCCCGCCCGACGCCGCCGCCGGTGACGACGTGCGGTTCCGGACCCACCTGGCCACCGGCGTCGTCGAGTCCCGCAACCTCGTCGCGGCCGTCGGCGGCTACGCGGCCCCCCGCACCCCCGCCCTGGCCGCCGACGTCGCACGGGCCGTCCACCAGCTCCACTCCCACGCCTACCGCAACCCCGCGTCCCTGCCGGACGGGGCGGTCCTGGTCGTCGGCGCGGGCATCAGCGGCCAGCAGATCGCGGACGAGCTGGCGGACGCCGGACGCCGCACGTTCCTCGCGGTCGGGCGGCACCGCGCGTGGCCGCGCCGCTACCGCGGCCGGAGCATCCAGGAGTGGATCGGCGCGCTCCCCTCGCTGTACGAGGAGTTCGGGACCGTGGTCGGCGACGGCGGCCCCGTCCTGCCGGGCCTGCCGGTGACCGCCGTGCGGGACAAGCGTGACGACCTGAACCTCGGCACCCTGGCCGCGAAGGGCGTCACCCTGGTCGGCTCCGTGCGCGCGGCGGACGGCCACGAGCTGCATCTGAAGGACAACGTCGTCGCCGTCGCGGAGGAGTCCGCCCGCTCGTTCCGGCAAGCCGTCGACCTCATCGACACCCGCATCCGCCAGCGGGGATTCGTGGCGCCGCAGGAGCGGCCCGCGCCCGAGGTCCCCCTGGCGCACGTGGCCGACTTCGGCGAGCGCCTCGACCTGGCGCGCCACGGCATCGCGACGATCGTCTGGTGCACCGGCTTCGGCCCCGACTACCGCATCCTGCCGGACCACGTCCTCGACGAGCACGGGGCCCCGATCCAGGAGAAGGGCCTCCTCGGGGCGCTGCCCGGCCTGTACTACGCCGGGCTCCCCGACGGGAACGACATCGCGCCCGTGGGCATCGCGGCGAACGTGGAGAACGGCCGGTACCTCGCCCGCCTCATCCACGTCGACCACGTGCTGCGCTCGGGCGCGCCCGCGGCCCTCGTCACCGCGTAGCGGGACAGGCGAAGGGCCGTACCCTCCGGATCGACGCCCGGGAGGTACGGCCCTCGACTGCCTGCCGTGATCGCTTACTTGCGGATCAGGCTGCGCAGCACGTACTGCATGATGCCGCCGTTGCGGTAGTAGTCGGCCTCACCGGGGGTGTCGATGCGGACGACCGCGTCGAACTCCACGCCCGTGTCGGTGGTGACCTTGACCGTGCTCGGCGTGGTGCCCTCGTTCAGCTCGGTGACGCCCGTGATGGAGAAGGTCTCCTCACCGGTCAGGCCGAGCGAGTCGGCCGACTGGCCGGCCGGGAACTGGAGCGGCAGGACGCCCATGCCGATGAGGTTCGAGCGGTGGATGCGCTCGTACGACTCGGTGATGACGGCCTTGACGCCGAGGAGCGCGGTACCCTTGGCGGCCCAGTCGCGGGACGAGCCGGAGCCGTACTCCTTGCCGCCCAGGATGACCAGCGGGGTGCCCTCGGCCTGGTAGTTCTGCGAGGCGTCGTAGATGAACGACACCGGCGCGTCGGCCTTGGTGAAGTCGCGGGTGAAGCCGCCCTCCGTGCCCGGCGCGATCTGGTTGCGCAGGCGGATGTTGGCGAACGTGCCGCGGATCATGACCTCGTGGTTGCCACGGCGGGAGCCGTAGGAGTTGAAGTCGCGGCGGGCCACGCCGTGCTCCGTGAGGTACTGGCCGGCCGGGGTGTCGGCCTTGATGGCGCCGGCCGGGGAGATGTGGTCGGTGGTGACCGAGTCGCCCAGCTTGGCGAGGACGCGGGCGCCCGCGATGTCGGAGACCGGCGTGGTCTCCATCGTCATGCCCTCGAAGTACGGGGGCTTGCGGACGTACGTCGACTCGCTGTCCCACTCGAAGGTGTTGCCGGTCGGGATCGGCAGCGCCTGCCACTGGGCGTCGCCCGCGAAGACGTCCTCGTAGGACTTGGAGAACATGTCCTCGCCGATGGAGTTGGCGACGACGTCGTTGACCTCGGCCTCGGACGGCCAGATGTCCTTCAGGTAGACCGGGTTGCCGTCCTGGTCGGTGCCCAGGGCCTCGGTCGTGATGTCCATCTTCATGGTGCCCGCGATGGCGTACGCGACGACCAGCGGCGGGGACGCCAGGTAGTTCATCTTGACGTCGGGGTTGATGCGGCCCTCGAAGTTCCGGTTGCCGGAGAGGACCGAGGTGACGGCGAGGTCGTGGTCGTTGACGGCCTTGGAGACCTCCTCCGGCAGCGGGCCGGAGTTGCCGATGCAGGTGGTGCAGCCGTAGCCGACGAGGTTGAAGCCGACCTTGTCCAGGTACGGGGTCAGGCCCGACTTGTCGAAGTAGTCGGTGACGACCTTGGAGCCCGGGGCGAGGGTGGTCTTGACCCACGGCTTGCGGGTCAGGCCCTTCTCGACGGCCTTCTTCGCGACGAGCGCGGCGGCGACCATCACGTACGGGTTCGACGTGTTGGTGCAGGAGGTGATCGCGGCGACCGTGACGGCGCCGTGGTCGATCTCGTACGTCGAGCCGTCGGGGGCGGTGACGGTGACCGGGTTCGACGGGACGCCGTTGCTGGCGGCCGGGGCGTCGGAGGCCGGGAAGGACTCCTTGCCCGCCTCGTCGGCGGTGTCGACGTAGTTCAGGACGTCCGTCTTGAACTGCTCGGCGGCGTTCGCCAGGACGATGCGGTCCTGCGGGCGCTTCGGGCCCGCGATCGACGGGACGACCGTGGAGAGGTCGAGCTCCAGCTTCTCGGAGAAGTCCGGCTCGGCGGCCGGGTCCAGCCAGAGGCCCTGCTCCTTGGCGTACGCCTCGACGAGCGCGACCTGCTGCTCGTCACGGCCGGTCAGGCGCAGGTACTTCAGCGTCTCGTCGTCGATCGGGAAGATCGCGGCGGTGGAGCCGAACTCCGGCGACATGTTGCCGATGGTGGCGCGGTTGGCGAGGCTCGTGGCGGCGACGCCCTCGCCGTAGAACTCGACGAACTTGCCGACGACGCCGTGCTTGCGCAGCATCTCGGTGATCGTGAGGACCAGGTCGGTGGCGGTGGTGCCCGGCTTCAGCTCACCGGTCAGCTTGAAGCCGACGACGCGCGGGATGAGCATGGAGACCGGCTGGCCCAGCATCGCGGCCTCGGCCTCGATGCCGCCGACGCCCCAGCCGAGGACGCCGAGACCGTTGACCATGGTGGTGTGCGAGTCGGTGCCGACCAGCGTGTCCGGGTAGGCCTGGCCCTTGCGGACCATGACCGTGCGGGCCAGCTTCTCGATGTTGACCTGGTGCACGATGCCGGTGCCCGGCGGGACGACCTTGAACTCGTCGAACGCGGTCTGGCCCCAGCGCAGGAACTGGTAGCGCTCGCGGTTGCGGCCGTACTCCAGCTCCACGTTCTGCTGGAAGGCGTCGTTGGTGCCGAACTTGTCGGCGATGACGGAGTGGTCGATGACCAGCTCGGCCGGGGCCAGCGGGTTGATCTTCGCCGGGTCGCCGCCGAGCTCCTTCACGGCCTCACGCATCGTGGCGAGGTCCACGACGCAGGGGACGCCGGTGAAGTCCTGCATGATCACGCGGGCCGGCGTGAACTGGATCTCCTGCGACGGCTGGGCCGCCGAGTCCCAGTTGCCGAGGGCGCGGATGTGGTCGGCGGTGATGTTCGCGCCGTCCTCGGTGCGGAGCAGGTTCTCCAGCAGAACCTTGAGGCTGTAAGGGAGGCGCGCGGCGCCCTCGACCTTGTCCAGCCTGAAGATCTCGTACGACTCGTCGCCCACCTGCAGCGTGCTGCGGGCGTCGAAGCTGTTCGCCGACACGACAGTCTCCTTCATATATGTGCGCGTTCCACCGCATCCTGCCGCCACGCCTTCTCGCGGATCCGCTAAGGTAAGGCTAAGTTAGGTAACCCTTACCGAGATGACGGCTGCGGTGCGCCTTCGGCAGATATCTCGATGTCGAGATAACTCTAATACATGAGCCCCGCCAGTTCGAGGTGAGCCCTGCCCGGACGGCGCTCGCGCGCGCCCGGGCGTACGCGCCCCCGGGCTCGCACCTGGTCGACGCTGCACCAAGTGGCCGAGTTCCCCGCCGTCGACGTGCGTCACACCCCCTGCGCGTGCACAGTGGTCAACGGCGCCCGCCTGCGGCTCAACGTCCGCGCGGCGGCGCGCGCCTGACGGGTCGGAACCGGTCACTCCCCCAATGGCCTACCCCGACGGGCGCCTCATCTCATATCTGAGATAGCCTCTGGCGCATGGCAGACGACTACCTCGTACGCATCGGCAAGCTCATCCGCGACGCCCGGCAGCACCGTGGCTGGACACAGTCGCAGCTGGCCGAGGCGCTCAACACCAGCCAGAGCGCCGTGAACCGCATCGAGCGCGGCAACCAGAACATCAGCCTTGAGATGATCGCCCGCATCGGCGAGGCCCTGGACAGTGAAATCGTCTCGCTGGGGTACGCGGGTCCCATGCATCTGCGCGTGGTCGGCGGGCGCCGTCTGTCCGGCTCGATCGACGTCAAGACCAGCAAGAACGCGTGCGTGGCGCTGCTGTGCGCGTCCCTGCTCAACAAGGGCCGCACGGTTCTGCGCCGGGTCGCCCGCATCGAGGAGGTCTACCGCCTCCTGGAGGTCCTGAACTCCATCGGCGTCCGCACCCGTTGGATCAACGACGGCGTCGACCTCGAGATCGTGCCGCCCGCCAAGCTCGACATGGACGCGATCGACGCGGACGCCGCGCGCCGCACCCGCTCCATCATCATGTTCCTCGGCCCGCTCCTGCACCGCATGGACCGCTTCAAGCTGCCGTACGCGGGCGGCTGCGACCTCGGCACCCGCACGATCGAGCCGCACATGATCGCGCTGCGCCGCTTCGGCCTGGACATCGCCGCCACCGAGGGCCTCTACCACGCCGAGGTCGCCCGTGACGTCACGCCCGACCGCCCGATCGTCCTGACCGAGCGCGGCGACACGGTGACGGAGAACGCGCTGCTCGCCGCCGCCCGCAGCGACGGCACGACGGTCATCCGCAACGCCTCCTCCAACTACATGGTCCAGGACCTCTGCTTCTTCCTGGAGGCGCTCGGCGTCAAGGTCGAGGGCATCGGCACCACCACGCTCACCGTGCACGGCGTGCCGACCATCGACGTCGACGTGGACTACTCGCCGTCCGAGGACCCGGTCGAGGCGATGAGCCTGCTCGCCGCGGCCGTCGTCACCGAGTCCGAGCTGACCGTGAAGCGGGTGCCGATCGAGTTCCTGGAGATCGAGCTCGCCGTCCTGGAGGAGATGGGCCTCGACCACGACCGGTCGGCCGAGTACGCCGCCGACAACGGCCGCACGCGGCTCATCGACCTCACCGTGCGCCCCTCCAAGCTGGAGGCGCCGATCGACAAGATCCACCCGATGCCCTTCCCGGGCCTCAACATCGACAACGTCCCCTTCTTCGCGGCCATCGCGGCCGTGGCCCAGGGCAAGACCCTCATCCACGACTGGGTCTACGACAACCGCGCGATCTACCTCACGGACCTGAACCGCCTCGGCGGGCGCCTGCAGCTCCTCGACCCGCACCGGGTGCTCGTCGAGGGCCCCACGCGGTGGCGCGCCGCCGAGATGATGTGCCCGCCGGCGCTGCGGCCCGCCGTGGTCGTGCTGCTCGCGATGATGGCGGCGGAGGGCACGTCGGTGCTGCGCAATGTCTACGTGATCAACCGCGGCTACGAGGACCTGGCGGAGCGCCTGAACTCGGTGGGCGCCCAGATCGAGACGTTCCGGGACATCTAGCCGAAACCAGGGGGCTCCGCCCCCTGGACCCCCTTTTTCCCCACCCACCCGCCCTTTCAGGGCGGGTGGGT
>NZ_JBHYJH010000032.1:0-67658 GCF_042740445.1 Streptomyces sp. NPDC059003
CTCCTGAACGGTGCGGCGCGCGGCGGCCGAGAGCCGCGGCGCGCCGCCGCCCGGAGCCTCGACCGACCCGATACGGAACTCAGGAGAAAGGCCACGCCATGTTTCCCGCCGACGCTGTGCCGCTCGCAGACGGCATCCCGCTGACCGACCTCCCGGAAGCGGTGCGGCACAAGGCCCGGGCGGACAGCGGGGCGCCCGCCTTCACCTACGTCGACTACTCCGTCGACCGCACCGGCACGGCCGAGACGCTGAGCTACGGCGAACTCGACCGCCGGGCCCGGTCCGTGGCCGCCGAGCTCACCCGCCTGACCGGCCCCGACGACCGGGTCGCCCTGCTCGCCCCGCAGGGCCTCGACTTCCTGGTGGGATTCCTGGGCTGTCTGTACGCCGGAACCGCCTGCGTGCCGCTGCACGCGCCGGAGCCCTTCCGCCCCAACGACCGGCTCAAGGCCGTCCTCGCGGACTCCGCGCCGCGCTGCGTCCTGACGGTGCGCGACCAGCTCGGGCCCGTCAAGGAGATCGTGAACGACGCCGCGCCCGGGGACTGCCGCCTGGTGTGCGTCGACGACCTCGACCCGGCCCCCGCCGGCGACCCCGGCCCGACCGCCACCGTCGACCGGGACCACATCGCCTACCTCCAGTACACCTCCGGCTCCACCAGCGCTCCGCGCGGTGTGCTCATCTCCCGTACGAACCTCGCTGCCGCCGCGTGGCAGGCGGCCGAGCAGTCGGACCTCACCGACGCCGACGTGATCGTGTCGTGGCTGCCCTACTTCCACGACATGGGCCTCATCCTGGGCGTCGCCATGCCGCTCAGCGCCGGTGCGCACGCCGTGCACCTCTCACCCATGGCGTTCGTCCAGCGGCCCGGGCGCTGGCTGGAGCTCATCAGTTCCTACCGCGGGACCTGGTCCGCCGCCCCCAACTTCGCCCTCGACCTGTGCGTGCGCCGCGTCACCGGCGACCACAAGCGGGCGCTGCGCCTCGACTCGCTGCGCGTCCTGTGCAACGGCAGCGAACAGGTCAACCCCGACAGCGTGCACGCCTTCGAGGAGGCGTTCGCGGAGTGCGGCTTCGAACTCCAGGGGCACGCGCCGGGCTACGGCCTCGCGGAGGCCACCCTCGGCGTCGCCACCGCCATCGGTGGCGCCGTCACCCACACCTACGACCGCGCTGCGCTGAACCGGGGCGAGGTGCGCCCCCGCCCCGCCGACGCGGCTGACGCGGCTGACGCGGCCGACGCGTGGCGGATCGTCAGCTGCGGCACGCCGTTCCGCGGCCTCACCGTCCGCATCGCCGACCCGGAGACCGGCGCCGAACTGCCGCCCGACCGGGCCGGAGAGGTCTGGGTCAGCGGCCCCAACGTCGCGCGGGGCTACTTCGGCAGGCCCGAGGAGTCGGCCGCCACCTTCGAGGCCCGCCTCACCCTGCGCACCGGTGAGCGCACGGGACCGCACTGGCTGCGCACCGGTGACCTCGGCTTCCGGCACGACGGCGAGCTCGTCATCATGGGCCGGCTCAAGGAGACGATCGTCGTCGACGGCCGCAACCACTACCCGGCCGACATCGAAGCCACCGCCGAGCAGGCGCTGCACGAGCTCAACCCGGTCTCGCTCGCCGCCTTCCCCCTCGTACGCGACGACGGCGAACGCCTCGTCGTGGCGGCCGAACTGCGCCAGCAGCCGCACGGGAACAGGCCCCTGACCAGCCACGAGTGGACCACCCGGCTGCGCAGGGAGATCGGCGCGCGGCACGGGCTCGAACCGCACGACGTGCTGCTGCTGCGCGGGGGCGCCCTGCCCAAGACCAGCAGCGGCAAGGTCCGCCGCAAGGCGAGCGCCCAGCGCTACGCCGACGGATCCCTGAACGAACTGGAGATCAGCTGGTGAGCCGGACCTGGACCGCCGCCGAGCTGCGCGGCCTGCTGAGCACCTGGCTCGCCGAGCGGCTGCGCGTCGGCGAGGAGCAGATCGGGGGCGACAAGCCGCTCGCCGGGCTCGGCCTGCGCTCCCTGGACTTCATCGAACTCTCCGGCGAGCTGGAGGAGATCCTCGACCGCTCCGTCCCGCCCGTCACCGTCTACGGGGCACCCACGCTCAACGCGCTCGCGGCCGAGCTGAGCGGCGAGACGGCGGGCCCGCCGGACACGACGACTGCGGGGGAGCCGCAAGCCGGAGCCGACGGTCATGAACAAGCCCGAGTCGACGGGCACGAGCAAGCCCGAGTCGACGGGCACGAGCGCGAGGCGATCGCCGTCGTCGGCCTCGGCCTGCGCCTCCCCGGCCAGGCGTCCACACCCGAGGCGTTCTGGGACCTGCTGCACCACGGACGGGACGCGGTCGCGCCGCTGCCCGCCGCGCGCCGCGACCTGCTGCCGGACCTTGCGGACCAGCTGTCGGACCCGCTGCCGGACCTGTCGGGCCCGCTGTCGGCCGACGGCTCCGCGGCACGGCGCGGCGGCTATCTGGCGGAGGACCTGGCCGCGTTCGACGCCGGTTTCTTCGGGCTCTCCGAGCGGGAGGCCGCGGCGACGGACCCGCAGCAGCGCCTGATGCTGGAGACCAGCTGGGAGGCGCTCGAACGCGCGGGCATTCCGCCGCGCTCCCTGCTCGGCTCGGACACGGGCGTCTTCGTCGGGGCCTCCGCGTCGGACTACGGCTCGCTCCAGATGAACGACCTCGCCACCATCGACGCCTGGAGCGGCACCGGTTCCGCCCTCAGCGTCATCGCCAACCGGATCTCGTACTTCCTCGGCCTGCGCGGCCCCAGCCTGGTCGTCGACACCGCCTGCTCGTCGTCGCTCGTCGCCGTGCACCAGGCCATGCGCAGCCTGCGCTCCGGCGAGTGCGGGCTCGCCCTGGCCGGTGGCGTGTCGCTGCTCCTGTCGCACGCCGTCACCGTCAACTTCGAGGAAGCCGGCGTGATGGCCGCCGACGGCCGCTGCAAGACCTTCGCGGCCGACGCGGACGGCTATGTCCGCGGAGAGGGCTGCGGTGTCGTCGTACTCAAGCGCCTCGCGGACGCCCGGCGGGACGGCGACCCGGTCCTCGCCGTCCTGCGGGGCAGCGCCGTGAACCAGGACGGCCTGTCCAACGGGCTCATGGCACCCAACCCGGTCGCCCAGAAGGAGCTGATCCGGACCGCCCTGCGCGACGCCGCGCTGGCTCCGGACGACATCGACTTCGTCGAGGCCCACGGCACCGGGACCGCCCTCGGCGACCCCATCGAGGTCGAGGCGCTGGCCGCCGCACTGCTGCGCGACGGCGAGCGGGAGCGGGACCTGCTGCTCGGATCCGTGAAGACCAACATCGGCCACCTGGAAGCGGCGGCGGGCATCGCCGGGCTCAGCAAGGTCGTCCTCAGCCTCCACCACGAGGAACTGCCGCCGAACCTGCACTTCACCGCGCCCAACCCACTCATCCCCTTCGACCGCGAACCGCTGCGCGTGGTCACCCGGCCGACCCCGTGGAAGGCGACGGAACGACCGCGGCGCGCCGGAGTGTCCAGCTTCGGCTTCGGCGGCACCAATGCCCACATCGTGGTGGAAGAGGCGCCGCGCACCGACCGTGCGACAGGCGGGCCCCTCGGCCGTACGACAGCGATGCCTTCCGGCCGTACGCCGGACGCGGAGTCCGGGCCGCATCTCGTCCCGCTGTCGGCCGGTTCGCCCGTGGCGCTGCGCCGCCACGCGGGCCGGATCGCGGACTGGCTCGCCGACGCGGGCCGGGACGTGCCGCTGTACGACATCGCGCACACCCTCACCCGTCACCGGTCCCACCTACGCCACCGCCTCGCCGTTGTGGCCGCGGACCGCGACGACCTGCGCGCGCAACTGCGGGCGTACGCCGACGCCCCGGCCGAGGACGCGGCGCCGGGAGCCGAGGAGGAGGCAGCGGCGCGGGGACCGGTGTGGGTCTTCTCCGGGCAGGGGTCCCAGTGGGCGGGCATGGGGCCCGAACTCCTCGCCGGTGGCGCGGCGTTCGGCCGCGTGGTGGACCGGCTCGAACCGGTCGTCAAGGAGGAGAACGGCTTCTCGCTGCGCGCCCAGCTGGAGTCCGGCGAACTGCCCTCCGGCATCGATGAGGTGCAGCCGCTGCTGTACTGCGTCCAGGTGGGCCTCGCGGAGCTCTGGCGCGACCTCGGCACGCGGCCCGCGGCCGTCATCGGGCACTCGATGGGCGAGGTGGCGGCCGCCGTCGTGTGCGGCGCGCTGAGCGCGGAGGACGGGGCCCGCGTGATCTGCCGCAGGTCGCGCCTGATGCGGCGGGTCTCCGGCGGCGGCGCCATGGCCCTCGTCGAGCAGCCCGCGGACGACGTTGCCGCACGCCTCGCCGCCGCGGCCCTCGACACCACCGTGAGCGTCGCCGTCATCCCCAGCCCGCACACGACCGTCGTCTCCGGAGCCGCCGACGACGTGGCCCGCCTGGTCACCGAGTACGAGGCCGAGGACGTGACCGCCCGGCTCGTCCGGGTGGACGTGGCCTCCCACTCACCCCAGGTGGACCCGCTGCTCCCCGCCCTGGGCGACGCACTCGCCGACCTCGCACCGCGCAGCCCGGAACTGCCCTTCTTCTCCACGGTCGGCGACCGCGCAGCGCGACCGCCGACCTTCGACGCCGCCTACTGGGCGGACAACCTCCGTCGGCCCGTCCTCCTGGCCGACGCGGTCCTCGCCGCCGCGCAGGCGGGGCACACCTGGTTCGTCGAGATCAGCCCGCACCCGGTCCTGGCGCGTGACGTCCGGGCGACCCTGGCGTCCGGCGGCCTGCCACGGGCCCTCGTCCAACCCACCCTGGTACGCGACCAGAAGGCGCGCGAAGGGCTCCTGACGGCGCTCGCGCAGGCCTACCAGCACGGCCGCGCGCTGCCCCGCCCCACGGAGGCCGCCGGACATCTGGTCGCGCTGCCCACGCAGACCTGGGAGCGCGGCCACCACTGGACCGCCGCCCGGCCCCGGACCGCCACGGCACGACGCGGTGACGTCGGCGCTCTCGCATCACCGCTGCTGGGAGCGGGCACCGAGATCGCCGCGCTCCCGGACGTCCGCCTGTGGGAACCCGACCTGGAATCGGCGGAGTTGCGCGCGCTGCGCGAGCACCGCATCGGGGGCAGGCCCCTGCTGCCGCTGTCCGCCTACGTGACGCTCGGCCTTGCCGCCGCCGACGCGGCCGGCCTCACCGCGCCCGTGCTGCGGGACCTCACCGTGCACAGGCCCGTCTGGGTCGAGCGGCCCGGAGTACGCCTTCAGGTGCTGCTCCGCACCGACACGGCTCTGAGCGCCGCCGAACTGGAGTTCCACAGCAGGGAGGACGGCGCAGCAGCGTGGACCTGCGCCGCCTCCGCCCGGCTCCACCAGGACCCGTACGGACTGCCGTCGGGGCGTGAGGAACGGGCGGGGGAGCAGGGCTTTCCCCTGGCGGCCGACGCGCACTACGAGGCACTGGCCGGAGCCGGACTCTCGTACGGGACAGCCCTGCGCGCCCTGGATCGGCTGCGGCTCGGGGACGGCGCGGTGTGGGCCGAGGCCCGCGCCCTGCCGACCGACGACGCGGTACGCGTACTCGACGCCCCCTTCCAAGCCCTCCCCGCGTGCCTGACGGCACCGACCGGCGACCTGATCGTCGACCGGGTCGACAGCGTCAGCCGCCTCGCGGACACGGGTGACGGCCCCCTGCACGTGTGGGTCAGCGCGGAGGAGACGGGCTCGGGCGCGCTCGCCACCCTGGAGTGGTACCGCTCCGGCAGGCTCGTCGGCCTTGCCCGCGGGGTGCGGCTGCGGCCGTCCGGTCCGTCGGACGCGGCCCTGCCCGACGCCTGGGTGCGGCGGCTGCGCTGGCGGCCCGAAGCCCTGGACCCGGCGGCCTCGGACACGCCCGTGGGCGGTGCCGCGCGGGCCCAGGACATCGGGCCGGTGCTGGTCGTGGCCGACCGTGGCGGCGCGGGCGAGGCGCTGGCGGGAGCGCTGCGCGCGGCCGGAGCCGACGTCGATGTCGTGAGCCCGGCCGACCGTCCGGCAGAGGTGGACAAGGCCGCTGTCCGGCACGTGGTCCACTGCGCCGCGCTGGACATCGGAGGCCCGCAGGCACAGGCGCCCGACGCCGCCACCGAGCTCGCCCTCGCGGCGGTGGGATGGGCCGTGGGCCTCGCGCAGGCCGGGCAGGCGGGCGCGGACGCCGCTGCGGGGCCGCGGCTCTGGTTCGTCACGGACCGGGCGCAGGCGGTTGTCGCGCAGGCCCCCGTGGTGGACGAGCGGACGCTGCACCCGGCGCAGAGCGTTCTGTGGGGCATCGGCCGCTGCGTCGCGCTCGAACACCCGGACCGGTGGGGCGGGCTGATCGACGTGGACCTCGGAGCTGGCGTAGAGCTCGAAGCTGACGTAGGCCTCGGAGCTGAGGGTTCCGCCGGTACCGCCCCGGAGTGGAGCGCGGACTCGCCGTCCGTCGTCGCCGCGGCGGAACACCTCGTGGCGGAGCTGTCGTCCGGCCTCACCGGCCGGCAGAGCGCCTACCGGGACGGGCGCCGCTGGGTGCCCCGCCTCGTCGCCGACCGGCAGCCGTCCCCCGCAGCCACCGGCACGGGCACCGCCTCCGCCTCTGCCTCCACTTCCGCTTCCGTCTCCACTTCCGCTTCCGTCTCCGGCGACGGCTGCCACCTGGTCGTCGGCGGTACGGGACGGCTCGGCCCGCTGCTCCTCGACCGCCTCGTCCGGCTCGGCGCCCGGCACCTCGTCCTGGTCAGCCGCCGAGGCGCCGGCGGCGATGCGGCACGCACCGTCGAGCGGCTCCGGGAGCGGGGCGCGACCGTCACCGACGTCGCCGCGTCCGTGACGGACCAGGCCGCCATGCGGGAGCTGTTCGCGCGGTTCGGCACCGAACTGCCGCCCCTGCGCGGCGTCTACCAGGCCGCGTTCACCGAGGACGTGACCCCGCTGGCCGGCATGACCGAGGAACGGCTGCGTGCCGTGCTCGATCCGAAGGTCACCGGCACGGCGCTGCTGCACGGACTCGCGTCCGAGCACGGCGTGGAGGTCTTCGCCTGCTGTTCGTCGACGACCGGACTCCTCGGCTCGCAGGGGCTCGCCCACTACGCGGCGGCCAGCTGCTACCAGGACGCGCTCGTCCACGCCCGCCGCCTGGCCGGGCTCGCGGGCAGCGTCGTCAACTGGGGTGCCTGGCACGACGGTCTGGACGATCCGGCCGCGCGGGAGGCCATCGTCGCCACCGGGATGCGTCTGATGCCCGGCCGCCAGGCCGTCCTGGCGCTCGACCGGCTCGTGGACCGTACGCCCGGCCCCTCGGAGGGCCAGCTCGTGGTCGCCGACGTCGACTGGCCCACCCTCGCCGACACCTACGCGGCGCGCACCCCCGTGCCCCTGCTCGCGGACCTCACGGACCTCACGGACCTCACGGACCCCGCATCCCTCGCGGACGGGGCCGCCCCCACCACGGCCGCCCCCGCCGACGGCCCCGGCGCACCCCCCGCCGACCGCGCGGCCCTGGAGAGCCACATCCGCGCACAGATCGCCCTCGTCCTGAGTCTGCCGGGCCCCGAAGCCGTGGATCCGGCGACGTCGCTCTACACGTACGGCCTGGACTCGCTCATGACGATGACCCTCGTGCGGCGCCTGCGTGCCATGGCGCCGGGGTTCTCCCCGGCCGTGTTCCGGGACAACCCCACGGTCTCCGCCCTCGCCGAAGTTGTGTTCCACATGATGAAAGAGAGAGCTCATGCCGCTGACGGCGTTTGACATAGTCCAGGACCGCCCCTACGGAGCGGGAGTCACGGCCACCCGGCCCCTCACCGAAGGCGAGACCGTGGCCGGCCTCGCGGACTGCGAGGTCGCCGCCGACCCCTCCATCCACACCATCGACGTCGGCGGCGGACGCCACGTCGACGGGCCGGAGGTCCGCTACCTCAACCACTCCTGCGAGCCCAACCTGTACGTCGACTGCGCCCGCCTGCGCATCGTCACGCTGCGCGCCGTCGCCGAGGGCGAGGAGCTGACGTTCTTCTACCCCTCGACGGAGTGGGAGATGGTCGGCCCCTTCGACTGCCTGTGCGGCTCGGCCTCCTGCCTGGGAACGGTCATCGGGGCCCGGCACGTACCCGTCGACATCCTGCGGCGGTACCGGCTGAACGCCCACATCACCGCGGCGCTCGCGGCGGGCGGCACGCTCATCCGCTAGGCAACAGATCCGGAAGGCACTGAGAATGAATCGGTCGTGTCTCATCGTGGGCGGCAACCGCGGCATCGGCCTGGCCGTCGCGCGTGCCCTGGAGGCGGACAAGGAGCGGGTCGCCGTCACGCTGCGCACGGGCGAGCCCCCCGAGGGCCTGCTCGGAGTGCGGTGCGACGTGCGCTCGGCCGAGCAGGTCGACGCCGCGTTCCGCGAGGTGGAGGCGGCACAAGGCCCGGTCGAGGTCCTGGTGGTGAACGCCGGGATCGTCCAGGACAAACTGCTCGTCAACATGGCCGAGAAGGCCTTCACCGACGTCATCGACACCAACCTCACCGGTGCCTACCGCGTCGTGAAGAAGGCCGTCCGGGGCATGCTGCGCCTGCGCAGAGGGCGCATCGTGCTCATCTCCTCCGTGGTGGCGCTGCAGGGCAGCGCCGGCCAGGCGAACTACGCGGCGTCCAAAGCCGGGTTGATCGGGTTCGGACGCAGCCTCGCCGGCGAGCTCGGCCCGCGCGGCATCACCGTCAACATCGTCACCCCCGGCTACATCGACACGGACATGACCGCCGACTTCTCCGCCGGGATGCGCGAGCAGTACCTCGCCCAGATCCCGCTGCGGCGCAGCGGCTCGGCACCGGAGGTCGCGGCCCTCGTACGCTTCCTGGCGGCCGAGGACGCGGGATACATCACCGGCGCTGTGGTGCCGGTCGACGGCGGCTCTTCGATGGGACACTGACCATGCGGCTTCTCGAGGGCAAGCGCCTTCTCATCACCGGTGTGCTCACGCCCCGGTCCATCGCCTTCCACACGGCACGGGTCGCCCAGGAGCAGGGCGCGCGGGTCGTCCTCACCGGGCACGGACGGCTCAGCCTCGTCCGGCGCACCGCCCAGCGCCTCCCCGACCCCCCGCCCGTCCTCGAACTCGACGTCACGGACCCCGGCCAGCTCGACTCGCTCGCCGACCGGGTGCGCGAGCACGTCGACGGGCTCGACGGGGTCATGCACTCCATCGCGTTCGCCCCGCAGGGCGCGCTCGGCGGCAACTTCCTCCGCACGCCGTGGGACGACGTCGCCACGTGCCTGCGGGTCTCCACGTACTCGTACCAGGCACTGGCCGCCGCGACGCTGCCCCTGATGAAGTCCGGGGGCGCGTTCGTCGGCCTCGACTACGACGCCTCTCGGACCTGGACCGGCTACGACTGGATGGGCGTCGCCAAAGCCGGGCTCGAGTCCTGCTCCCGCTATCTCGCCAGGGAGCTCGGCCCGCAGGGCATCCGCGTCAACCTCGTTGCGGCCGGGCCGCTGCGCACCACGGCCGCCACGAGCGTCCCCGGTTTCGACGAGGAGGACTTCGCCCGTACGGCGCCCCTGGGCTGGCGCGGCGACGACTTCGAGCCGACGGCCAGGGCGTGCGCCGCGCTGCTCTCCGACTGGTTCCCCGCGACCAGCGGGGAGATCGTCCACGTCGACGGCGGCGCGCACGCCGTCGGCGGCTGACGCGGACGGCGAGGTGACGCATGCCGCTGAACCCCGCCTACCGCGGCCGGTCGATCACCGCGGACGAACCCCACGAAGTCACCCGGCACTTGATCCGGGTCTTCGCCCACGCCGTCGGTGACCCGCATCCGCTGTACGACGACCCGGCGGCCGCGCGGGCCGCGGGCCACCCGGACCTCCAGGCCCCGCCCACCCTCGCCGCCGTGCTCGCCAGCCGGGTCTACTGGACCTTCCTCACCGATCCGGACTTCGGCTTCGACCCGGAGGGCGCCATCCAGACCGCGGTCCAGCTCAGCTTCGACCGCCCCGTCTACGCGGGCGACCGGCTGTGGACCGAGTCCGTCATCGACAGGCTGGACACGGTGGCGGACCGCCATCGCGTCACGTTCCGCAGCGTGCTCCGCGACGGGGAGCACCGGCACGTGGTGACGGTGTTGTCGACGATCACCTGGCACTGACCGGCCGCGCCCCTCGGGGCGCGGCCGGTGCGCTGTCAGATCGTGTCGCCCACCAGCTGATGACCGGCGGGCTGGAGCGAGTCGTTCCGCGCGGGCACGGGCGCGGGGGCGGGCTGGGAGACGGGCGCGGGAGTGAACAGGGACACCCGGTGGCCGACCGACACCGGCGAGCGCGGCACGGACCGCCGGGTGGGGTCCTTGCTGCCGACGTACAGCCAGCCGATGAGGCGTTCGTGCGGCGCCAGACCGAGCAGCACGCGGGTCGCGGCGGAGTCGACGGACGAGCCGGTCCGCCAGATGCTGCCGAACCCCCGGTCGTGCAGGAGGAGCATCAGCGAGTTGACCATCGCGCTGCTTGCGGCGAGCTGCTCCCAGTCCGGTACGCGGTGGTTGCGCCGGGGGACGAAGACCAGCGTCGCGAGGAGCGGGGCGCGCAGCGGCTTGCGCGCCTCGCGCCGGACGGCCTCCTCGTCGGTGGCGCCGGACGCGAAGGCAGCGCCGAGCGCCTCCCGGCTGTCGCCGCGCACCAGGATCCACCGCCAGGGGCGGAGGTGGCCGTGATCGGGCGCGGTCGCCGCCCAGCCGAGGAGATCGATGAACTCCTCGTCGCTCGGGGCGGGTTCGATCAGACGGTGCTCACTGCGGCGGGTACGAATGGCCGCTTCCAACTCCATCAGCAGTCGCTCCTCATCGTGGCTCGGCGTCCCTTCACCCGTACCGCACCCGTCACACACGTCCGTGCCGCACCGTCACCCGCCCGTACCGCACCGTCAGCCGCCCGTGCCGTGCCCCTCACCCGCACCGCGGCGGCAGCCAGAACGACCGCACGCCCCGTACCGCCGCGAGCCGGTCCCGCGCCATGCTGATCGCGGCGGCGGCGGTGCTGATGTTCATGCGGCCGGCCCTGGTGAAGATCTCGACGAGCCGTTCGGGGATCAGTTCGGCGCGCTGCTTGACCCGGTTCATGTCGTGGCCCGCGGGGTGCAGTTCGTCGACCACCTGGATCAGGCCGAGCGCGTTGATCACGAAGTCCGGTGCGTACAGGATGCCGCGCGCCGCGAGCCGTTCCGCGATCGACGGGCCCGAGAGCTGGTTGTTGGCCCCGCCCGCGACGATCCGGCAGCGCAGCTTGTCCACGAGCTCGGCGTCGATGACGTTGCCGATCGCGTTCGGGCTGAGGACGTCCACGTCGAGCAGATAGAGCTTCTCCCTGCTGACGACCTCCGCCCCGCACTCCTCCGCGACGCGCTCGGCCTTCTCCTGGTCGATGTCGGCCACGGTCAGCTGCGCGCCCGCGTCCGCCAGGTACGCCGCGAGGCGGGCGCCCACCTTGCCGACGCCGTCGATGGCGACATGGCGGTTCGCCAGGCTGTCGTTGCTGTCGAGGTGCTGCAGGCACGCCCGGATGCCGAGGCTCACGCCGTACGCGGTCATGGCGCCCGACTCGCCGGACCCGCCCTCCTCGACGTCGAGGCCGCGTATCCACTGGGACTCCTTGCGCATGACCCGCAGGTCGGCCGTGGTGATGCCCATGTCGCAGGCGGCGATGAACCGCCCCGACAGGCTCTCGACCGCCTGCCCGAACGCGCGGAGCAGCGTCTCCGACTTCTCCACGCCCGCGCCGCCGAAGATGACCGCCTTCGCGCCGCCGATGTCGAGGCCCGCGCAGGCCGCCTTGTACGTCATGGCGCGGGAGAGCCGCAGTGCGTCGCTGATCGCCTGGTCGTCACTGCGGTACGGAAGGAAGCGGACGCCGCCGAGCGCGGGGCCCAGCAGCGTCGAATGAATGGCGATGACGCAGCGCAGCCCGCCAGGGCCTGAGCTGAACAGAACTTGCTCGTGGCCGTCCATTTCGTCGAACACACTCATAACCCACCCCAGAATCCCGTCCAGTGAAAGCCGGACCGGCGGCCCCGCCCACGGGCGCGCACCGCCCAGGCGTGAACCGCCGGCCCGTCCGGCTGAGAACTATTCGGCCGGCTGAAGTCCGGACGTGAGCAGTGCCGCGTCCAGGACGTCCCACAGCGCGCACAGCGAATTGAGGAAGTCCTCCACTCCCTGCGCTATTTGCTCGCTGTTCGACGAGTCCATGACGGTCGAGACAGCCCTGATCACGTTCGCTTCGTGCTGCTGCTCGGCACCGTCGTCACCCCAGTGCTCCGCCATGTAGTGCATCTCGGGCTCGTCGAGGTCCGTCTTGTAGTGGCCGGAGTCGATGAGCGCGCGCTTCTCGCCGGGGATCAGCGACTGGTTGGAGATGATCTCGAGCGCGAGCGCCGTGCCGAGGTTGCGGACGGTGGTCTCGGCGTCGGAGGTGAACCGGCGCTTGAACACGTCGATGGCGGCCTGTGCCTGGGCCGTCAGGCCGGTCTCGCTGTCATAGCCCGGCAGCCCGGCGAGCAGCCGGTCCGACGACTCCTTGAGCCAGGCCTCGACCCGCTCGGTGTCGTAGACGTCGTCGAAGACCTGGGAACCGGTGCGGTTGACGATGTGGCCCGCCATGGTCGCGAGTTCGGGGCCGTGTCCGGACTCGCTGTCGACGATCTCCTCGATGAGGACCGCCTGCTGGTCCCAGCCGAGGCTGCGCAGCGCGGTCGGGAACTCGCCGCCGGGGCGGGTGGAGGCGCAGAACGACTGCACCTGGTGGAAGAGCGCGCCCGAGACCTCGGCGGTCGGGGGCCGCGCGGCCCAGTGGTCGTAGAGGGGGTGGGAGAAGACGCGGTGCGTCTTGATCCGGTCGATCAGCGTGTCGGTCGTCGTCATCGATTCCTTCTCCGGTGGGGTGGACGGGGGCGGATGGGTCGGACGAACTCTTGAGCCGAGCCGCTCGGGCGAACGCTTGAGCCGAGCCGCTCAGGCGAACTCCTGAGCCGAGCCGCTCAGGCGAACTGGAGCTGCGAGGGGTCGATCTTGGGGACGGAGAAGCCGATCTTCTCGATGTGCTCCGCGATCGCTTCCTTGTAGAGCTCGCGCAGCTCACCGTTGTCGTGCTTGCGCAGGCCCCACCGGACGGCGAGGCGTCCGCGGCGGGAGTCGGGCCGCCCGAACATGTCGAGGGCCATCGGGTAGAATCGGTCGAGCGACTTCTGGGCGCGGTCGCGGGACTCGCCGCCGGCGTCGTACGCCTGCTGCATCAGTCGCTTGCCGTAACCGAAGTGCCGGGCCTCCTCCTTGAGGATCGCGTCGGCCTCGACGCGCAACGGCCCGTAGGTGCTCGTGGTCATCTCCTTGATCTGGAAATGCCCTTCGAGCTCGCAGAGGAAGCTGAACGCGGCGCGCTCCTCCCAGACGGTGAATTGCGTGGTCATGCTCTCCGCGGGGAAGTAGCGCCGGTCCTTCACGGCCTGATTCACCATGTGTGAGGTGTCGATGCCGAGCGGCGTGAGCAGCTTGGCGAAGCGGCGGAAGTGGTCCACCTCCTCCATGCCGAACTTGAGGCAGATGTAGCGTTCGTCGGCATTGGGGGCGAGCGGATAGAACGAGTCGACGTAGGTGTCGCCGGCACTCAGCTCGCCTTCGCCATTGGCGAGCATCTGATGGGTCAGGACCTCGCGGTATTCCTCGGGGAGTTCACCGACACTCTCGAGGTCCACAGTCTCCGAAAAGACGTCCGCCATACGAATCTCCTCCGGGTAGCCGAGAAATGGAGACTATCCGGCCGACTCGCGGCGTCGACAGGCCACGATGGAGCCATATCCTCCGGGAACGATGGAGGTAACCCGGTGGCTCTTTGGGGGTACTTCGAAAGTACCTTCCGAGGTACTTCGAAAGTGCCGTAACGCAACTGACCCCCCACGTCGCACGCGGAAGTCGCGTGGTGTGGGGGGTTATTGATGGTGCGGGTGTGCTGGTGTGCGGATGGGCCTATGGGGCGGGGGAGTTGTCACCCGGTGCTGTTGCTCGCCGGGGGCGTCGCCGCCGTCCCGGATCTCCGACCGGGAACAGCCGCGTTCTTCAGGCCCCCTTCCGCTGCGGCGGTCGGATATACGTGAGCGTGTGGTGGGAGACGAGCTTGCCGGCGGTGTCGGTCGTTTCGGCGGTGCCGTAGACGATCAGGCGGCCGGGCCTGAGAATCGTCGACTCGCAGACCAGGTCGGTGCGTGCCGGGCCGAGGAAGCTCGTCGTCATCTGCTGGGTGACGGAAGGATCGTCCTCGCCGAACAGCGACATGATCGCGATCCAGCAGGTCACGTCGGCGAGCGTCATGGCGCAGCCGCCCTGGAGGACGCCGCCGGGGCGGAAGAGTTCCGGACGCTGGGGCAGCGAGACCCTGGCATGCCCCTCCTTGACGGATTCCACTCTGAATCCCCACCAGGGGCCGAAGGGACTGTTATCGAGGACGGCCTGGGCTGCGTCGACATCCATCATCGAAGAAACATAGCATCGTTAGGTATGTCGCAGCGCAGATCCAACGCGGAACGGACCGAGACCACACGCACCCAACTGACGCGCACCGCACGGCAGTTGTTCAGTGAGCGTGGCTACTCCTCGACGACCATCGCGGAGATCGCCCAGCGTTCCGGGCTCACGACCGGTGCGCTGTACCACCACTGGGCCGGGAAGGAGGCGCTCCTCGTGGACGTCGTGCACGACATCCACCGCGAGCTCGCCCGGCGGGTCCGGGCGCTCGACGTCGAGGGCGAGCCGCTGCCGCAACTCCTGCGTTCGGGGCAGGAGTTCCTCGCCTTCTGCGCCGATCCCGCCGTCGCTCGGTTGCTGCTGCTCGACGCGCCCGCGGTGCTCGGCTACGAGCGGTGGCGTGAGATCGACGAGCGATGGTGGCTGTCGACGACGATCCGCCTCGTGGAGCGGGCCCGCCCCGCGGCGTGCGGTGCGGACTTCGGCGCCGAGGGGCCCCGGCAGCTTGCGCTCGCCCTCCTTGGCGCGCTGACCTATCTCGGGCACGAGGTCGCGATGCGAGGCCCTGAGGCGGCCGTCAGCGCAGGCCGGACCTACGAAGTGCTGCTCACCTCGCTCCTGTGCTGATCCGCCTCTCTGCTGGGCGATCGGTCGGCCGATCAGTCGGCCGATCAGTCGGTCGGACAGAGGCGGGACACGAGCAGCGCCGCTTCCACTCGGCTGGAGGCCGATAACTTGATCATGGCGCGATGTACATGCTTCTTGACGGTGTTCTCGGCGATATGCAGGGCGGAGCCGATCTGTTTGTTCGTCATGCCGTCGGCGAGGAGCCGCAGCACGTCGTTCTCCCGTGAGGTGAGGCTCGACATCGGTCCCGGGGCCGAAAACGTGGGGCAGGTGTCGCCGATGTCGCATATTCGCTCCCGCGGCAGGAGGTATGCGGCACAGCCCCGGCTGACCAGGGAGATCACGCTGGCGAATTCCTCCTGCAGGATATCGAGGGCCATGAACCCGGCCACCTTGGCCCGAATCGCATCCTGGATCGTGACGACGGAGTCGTGGCACCACAGGACGATGACCGAAATGTGCGCGCCGATCAGCTGGACGAGGCGACAGAGGCTGTCCCCCGTCAGTTTCCGCAGGTTGAGCAGGACGATATCGGGATTCCCGCAGTCGACGGCGGTCAGGACGCCGGGCACGTCCTGCGCCACGCCGACCACATGCAGTCCGGGAGCTTCCCTGCTCATCGCCACGAGACCGGATCGGGTCACGACCTGATCGTCGGCGATCAGCAGCTGTATCTGAGCCATATGCGGCGTCCTTTTCCCCCGTGTGGCCGTCTGCCGGCCTCTGTGGAGGTCGGGCAGCAGGGGCGACCACAACGTCGAATAAGGTCAGAACGTGCTGGCCCGCCCATGAGCTGCATGCACTGCTGACCAGTTGGAGACGCAGCAAAGAGGGCCACAATTCTGGACCGTCGGCATAGCGCAGTTCTTTACGACATCAAGGCGAACCAGTGCGATCCGGAACCGGTGAGGAGTGGGTTCCGGATCGCTATGACGAAGGCTTGAGCGCGGGTTGTCCGACTCGTTGCCCTCACCGATCTTAGACTTTGTCCTGGTATCCCGTCATGTGGGCCGTTCCGGCTTCACTATGGCCGATGGGGAAAACCGGCCAGGTGCGCGAGCATCTCCTTCGCGTACTGGGTGTCACCCCTCGGCCCGACGTCGGGCTCGTAGCGAGCGTACATCACGGTCAGCCTCATGGGGAGATCTGAATGAAATATTCCGTATGGGTATGTGGCGGCGATGCGGCTCCTTGGAATCGGCCATTTCTTCTGAAAACAATCGATGCTGCGAACAATGAATCCTTCGAGCAATGGCGCCGTGGAGCAATGGCTCCGTGGGGCAATGGCTCCGTGGGGCAATGGCTCCGTGGGGCAATGGCTCCGTGGGGCAATCGATCTGTCGAGATCGGAATGCCTCGCCGCACCCGCAGGGAGTGGCCAAGGCGGGCGCCCGCCCCGGGCGAGTTCGCCGTACGGCCCGACGGCGCGGCGCCCGCAAAAGGCGCCTGCCGGGCCACAGGCCCAGGTCAGGCGCCTTTCTTGAACGCCTGCGCCTAGAAGAAGCCGAGCTTCTTCGGCGAGTACGACACGAGCAGGTTCTTCGTCTGCTGGTAGTGCTCCAGCATCATCTTGTGGGTCTCGCGGCCGATGCCGGACTGCTTGTAGCCGCCGAACGCCGCGTGCGCCGGGTACGCGTGGTAGCAGTTCGTCCAGACGCGGCCCGCCTGGATCGAACGGCCCGCGCGATACGCGGTGTTGATGTCCCGCGTCCACACCCCGGCGCCCAGGCCGTACAGCGTGTCGTTGGCGATCTTGATGGCGTCGTCGAAGTCGTTGAACGACGCGACCGAGACGACCGGACCGAAGATCTCCTCCTGGAAGATCCGCATCCGGTTGTCACCCTCGAAGATCGTGGGCTGCACGTACCAGCCGCCCGCCAACTCCCCGTCGTACTCGACGCGCTGGCCGCCCGTGAGGACCTTGGCGCCCTCCTGCTGGCCGATGTCGAGGTACGAAAGGATCTTCTCCAACTGGTCGTTGGAGGCCTGGGCGCCGATCATCGTGTCCGTGTCGAGCGGGTGGCCCGGCTTGATGAGCTCGGTGCGGGCGATCGTCGCCTCCAGGAACTCGTTGTAGTGACCGCGCTGGACGAGCGCCCGCGACGGGCACGTGCAGACCTCGCCCTGGTTGAGCGCGAACATCGTGAAGCCTTCGAGCGCCTTGTCGCGGAAGTCGTCGTCCGCGTCCCACACGTCGTCGAAGAAGATGTTCGGGCTCTTGCCGCCGAGCTCCAGCGTGACCGGCTTGATGTTCTCCGAGGCGTACTGCATGATCAACCGCCCGGTCGTGGTCTCCCCGGTGAACGCCACCTTCGCGACCCGCGGACTCGACGCCAACGGCTTGCCCGCCTCGACACCGAAACCGTTGACCACGTTCACGACCCCCGGCGGCAGCAGGTCACTCACCAGGCTCAGCCAGACGTGGATCGAGGCGGGGGTCTGCTCGGCGGGCTTGAGGACGACCGCGTTCCCGGCGGCGAGCGCGGGCGCCAGCTTCCATGTCGCCATCAGGATCGGGAAGTTCCACGGAATGATCTGCGCCACCACACCCAGCGGCTCATGGAAGTGGTACGCGATGGTGTCCTCGTCGACCTCGCTGAGCGACCCCTCCTGCGCACGGATCACTCCCGCGAAGTAGCGGAAGTGGTCGATGGCGAGCGGGATGTCGGCGGCCAGCGTCTCCCGCACCGGCTTGCCGTTCTCCCAGCTCTCGGCCACCGCGAGCGCCTCGAGATTGGCCTCCATGCGATCCGCGATCTGCCGGAGCACCGCCGCCCGCTCACCCACCGACGTACGGCCCCACGCGGGCGCGGCTGCGTGCGCCGCGTCGAGCGCCCGCTCCACGTCCTCGGCCGTGCCCCGCGCGACCTCGGTGAACGGCTGCCCGTTGACCGGACTCGGGTTCTCGAAGTACTGCCCACGCACCGGCGGCACGTACTCGCCCCCGATGAAGTGGTCGTACCGGTCCTGATAGGAGACGACCGCGCCCTCGCTACCGGGCGCCGCGTAACGGGCCATCTTGACTGCCTCCCCACAAACGCCACCCACCATCGGGCAGCTCTCGGCGGGGAGGCTAGGGAGGGCGAGGTTGCAAGTACGTTGCGCTGGCCGGGGGTCGGGGGTCGGGGGCCGGGGGCCGGGGGTCAGGGGTCGGAAGTGAGGGCTGAGGGCTGAGGGTTGGGAGCGAGGGCGGGGGCAGAGGGCAGAGGGCAGAGGCTGAGGTGGGGAGCAGGGACCGGGAGCGAGGGTCGGAAGCTGAAGGGCTGGGGCAGGGACTGACGGCGAGGGCTGGAGCTGGGACGGGACCGAGGCTGGGAGCAGGAACGGGGGCCGGAGGCTTACGGCTGGACGCGGGGCCGGAAGCTGGGGATGGCGATGGTGATGGGGATAAAGATGGGGGCTATGGCTGAAGCGGGGAGCAGAGGGGTGGGGTCGGGGCCGCAAGCTGAGTACTGGGGCTGGGACTGGGGCTGGGGCTGGGGCTGGGAGCGGAGGTCGTGAGTCTCGGGGCCGGGACTGGGGGTGCGGTGAGGGCGCCGGGTTGGGAGCTCGGGTCCGCCCGTGGTTACGGACGTGGTGACCGGACGGGCGACGGGGCCGCCAGCTCGGCGTCGAGCGCGCGCAGCCGCGTCACCACCGGCGCCGTCGGCCGTACCGCCGCCAACGCCCGCCACACCTCCACGTCGTCCTCACCCCACGGCGCGTGCACCCAGTCCGACAGGAGGTCCGGATCACCGCGGGCGATGAGCGCCGCCCGCACCTGATCGGCGAGCCTCCGCCGCAACCGCACCACCGCCGGCGCCTGCGACCCCGGCAGCAACGGTCCCGCGTACACGGAGACGGCCGCCGTCACCGCCCCGCACCCCAAGCGCCGCTCCACCACGTCCACGTCGGACGCGACCGGCACCGCGAGTCGATACGGCCGGGACCGCAGCACCTCCGCCCCGAGCACCTGCCGCAACCGTGCCAGCTCCGCCCGCAACGTCACCGGCGTCACCGACTCGTCCTCGTACAGCGCGCACAACAGCTCATCCCCGCTGAGCCCCTCGGGGTGCCGAGCGAGCAGTAGCACGATCTCGCTGTGCCGTCGGCTCAGGCGCTGTTTGCGGCCGCCCATGAGCAACAGCGCCTCGTCCCGCCCGAGCGCCGCCAACTCCAGCGTGTCCTCCACCCCGGCCGCCGGGGCCAGGAGCGCCAGGTGCGACTCCGCCGCGCGCGCCACGGCCTGCACGAAGGCCAGGCTGTGCGGATGCGCGAGGCCGTCCCCGCCGGTGACGTCGACGGCCCCGAGCAACTGCCCGGTACGCGGATCGTGTACCGGCGCCGCCGCACACGTCCACGGCTGGACCCTCCGGACGAAGTGCTCCGTCGCGAACACCTGCACCGGCCGGTCCACGGCGACGGCCGTCCCCGGCGCGTTCGTCCCCATCGCCGACTCCGCCCACCGCGCCCCCGGCACGAAGTTCATCCGCCCGGCCCGCGTTCGGGTCGTGGGGTGGCCCTCGACCCACAGCAGCCTGCCGTGCGCGTCGCACACCGCGAGCAGATGCTCCCCGTCCTTGGCGAACCCTCCCATCAACTCCCGGAACAGCGGCATCACCCGCGACAGCGGATGCTCGGCCCGATAGGCGCCCAGATCCCCTGCCGTCAGCTCGACCGATGCCCCGCTGCCCTCGGGGCTCACCCGGGCCCGCTGCGAACGCCGCCACGAGTCGGCCACCACGGAGCGCACCGGGCGGGCGACGGCCCCCGCCGCGGTGAACCGCTCATGGGCCCGGCGCACCTCCCGCACCCGCTCGTCGGGGTCGGCGCCCGGCTCCAGGGCCACCCATGGATCGGTCAACTCGGCCTCCCGGGATGGCGACGACAGCGGCGCGGTGCTGCCATCGTCACCCCGGGAACAGAACCCGACAAGCGCTCGCGCGCGGTCGCTGGCCGATCTTCATCAGTGGCCTGCCGCCTGCCTGCCAAGTCCCTGTCGACTGCCTGTCGACTGCCCGCCGACGCGGAGCGCGTGCCGGACCGGTGGGCGGTTCGGAAGGATCAGAAGGAGTTGACGATGCGGATGTAGCGCGTCCAGTCCCAGTACCGTCCGGGGTCGGTGTGGTCGGTGCCCGGGACCTCGACATGGCCGATGATGCGCTCGCGGTCCTTGGGAATGCCGTACTTCTTGCAGATCGCCGCTGTCAGGGCGGCGGACTGCTCGTACATCGCGTCGGTGAAGTATTCCGGTTTGTCCACCCATCCTTCGTGCTCGATGCCGATGCTCTGTGTGTTGTAGGTCCAGTTACCCGCGTGCCAGGCGACGTTGCGCTCGCGGACGCACTGGGCGATGTGTCCGTCCCTAGAGCGGACCACGTAGTGCGCGGACACCTTCTTCGCCGGGTTCTGGAAGATGGCCAGCGTGTCGGCGTACGTCTCCTGCGTGACGTGAATGACCACGTACTTGACCGGATAGCTGCTGGGGCGGTTGGAAGCGGTGTAGTTGGAGGTGCTGGCCGGCACCCATTCGGCCGGGGGATAGTCGTCCGTTCGAGTCCCTGCCGCGGCGCGGTGGGAGGTCAGGAGCACGGAGGGGACGGCCGCGAGGGCCGCGCCCTGGAGCAGTCGGCGCCTGCTCGGGAGTCTTGTGCGCGAGGTGTCCTGCGTCTCGTACGTCGCTCGGTCTCGTGCTTGATCCATGGCTGGTGTGCCTCTCGGTGGGGGGAGCAGCTGGACGTCACAGCGCGTGGCGGTTCCGCGGACGGCACGGTGGGGCGTACCGGGAGCACCGGGCGTACCGGGCGGATGTCACGGCGTGTGCGTGTCTGGACCTGGCAGGGAGAGCTTCATATCTCGTGGGGCGCGGTCAGATGTGGTGCGCAGTGGGGCGGTGCGGAGCGCAGCGGTGCGGAACGAGGCGGTGCGCAATGAGGCGGTGCGTGGTGGGGCGGTGCAGGGCAGAGCGGTGCGTCCGTGTCACCGACGGGCGCGAGCGGTGCCTGCACAGTGTGGGCGGCGAACTGACACGCGTCCAGATTGTTGAAGCCGAAATCCCTCACGAGCCGTTGCCCGACATCGACGATCACAACGGTGTTCATAGCGCACTCGACGGCCACGCCGCAGGCGCGCAACTCCGGATTCTCCGACATGTGATTCCCCCGATCCGTGAGCCCCGCACCCCTGTCACCAGCGCGGAGAGCGGCTCACGCGAATTACCGTACGGGCCTTGCGGGTTGAGGCGGAAGGGCCCGCTGCGCATCTGTGCACGGGCGTGTGACTGTGGAAAACCCAGCCACTCGTGTGGGGGATGCGCATGCAGGAGCTTGGGCCAGGCCGGTGGCTTCCGCGCCGCGTCCGGGAGAAATTCCGCGAGAAATCCCGCCGGACGTGTCGATCAGGCCGTCTCCTGTTCGACGCGGAAGTGAGGGCGGTCCTTCAGCTCCCTGACGAGCCCGTAGCGATCCCGACTGAACCCGTACCGAGGAGAACGCCATGGCCAAACTGCGCGTACACAACGCGACCCTCACTGGACATGGAGGGCGGGACCACCTTCCACTTCACGGACGAGCCCATCGAGACGGTGCTGCGGCGCGCGTTCGAGGCGGCCGGGGGCAAGGACGTACGCCTCGGGGGAGGAGCGGCCACCATTCAGCAGTATGTCCGTGCCGGTCTGGTCGACGAGCTGCACCTGGCCGTCGTCCCGATGCTCGTCGGCAGCGGTGAGCGGCTGCTCGACAACCTGGGCGACGCCGTCGACGCGTACGAGGTCGTGGAGCAGGTCAGCTCCGCGGCCGCCACGTATGCCCGGTTGACGCGTCGCTGAGCACTCCGCAGCGGGCGAGCGTCTACGTCACTCCGTCCACCCCTGCCGGGTCGTCGAGCACCGCCCGTACGACGGAGTGCGCCGCGCCCAGCAGGGGACCTTCGGAGCCGATGCCGGAGACGGTCACGTCACAGGCGGGGCCGGCGGCGCGCCGTCCCAGCTCCCGCTCCAGACAGGGCAGCAGCCAGGGTGCCAGCCGTGACAGCGCGCCGCCCAGCACGACCGCCTGTGGATCCAGCAGGTTCACCGCGCCGGTGAGCGCGATCCCCAGCGCGGTCCCGGCGCCGTGCAGGGCTCGCCGGACGTCGTCGTCCCCCTCGGCGGCGCGGTCGGCGAGGAGCCCGACACGATCCGGCCCGGGGGGCAGTCCCGCCGCACGCAGTACCGCTTCCTCGCCCGCGTACTGCTCCAGGCACCCCCGGCCGCCGCACGGACACGCGGGTCCTTCCGGGTGGATGGGTACGTGGCCCAACTCGCCCGCGAACCCTCGGCTGCCGCGCAGCAGCTGCCCGTCGACCACCAGCGCCGCACCGATGCCGATCTCCGCCGAGACGTGCAGAAAGTTCTCCGGCGCCCCGTCGCCGAGCCACAGCTCTGCCAGGGCTCCGAGGTTCGCTTCGTTGTCCACGGTCAGCGGCGTGCCCGCCAGCGACAGGGCTTCGAGATCGACGCCGTGCCAGTCGAGGTTGGGGGCGCTCACGACAGTGTGGGTGCCGCGTGCGACCAGTCCGGGCACGGCGACGGCCAGACCGGCCGGGCGCAGGCCCTCCCGTTCCATCTCGCGGCTCACCTGCCGTACCAGTGCGGCGAGTTCCGTGAGCACGGGCTCCGGCGAGCGGCCCCGGTTGGCGGTCTCCCGTCGTGCACGCGCGCGTACTTCGCCGCGCAGGTCGACCGCGCACACCGCGAGGTGGTCGACGCCCACCTCCGCTCCGATCCCGGCGGGCCCGTGGGCGCTGACCGCGAGTGCGGAACCCGGGCGGCCCACTCGGCCGGGGCGCTCCGGCCCCAACTCCTCCAGGAGCCCGGACCTGATCAGCTCGTCCACCAGGGTGGACACCGCGGCACGGGTCAGACCGATCCGTGACGCCACGGCGGCGCGCGACAGCGGGCCCTGCGCCGCGACGGCGTGCATCACGCGGGAAAGGTTGCGGCGGCGCATGCCCTGCTGGGTGTTGGGAAGGCCCTGCGGGGCCCCCGGCGCCCCTTGCCGCGGCCCGGCAGGCCGCGCGCCGGACGCTCCAGGGTGTGCCCCGTGCGGCGGTGCGGTCATGCCGACGTCAACCCGGCCTTCCTGTACAAGCGACCACCTGTCTCCCCGCGTCGGTGCGCGCGCTCCGCGCCCACGCAACGCCCTCCCTGTCAGCAGCGTTCACGCCCAGCACCGCCGTTCAGCAAGGCGGCCGCGTCGCAGACTACCTCCGTGATCCGCGACAGCGTCTCCTCGTCCCGCTCCACGGCGTCGAGGACAGGCCCGCGCGCTGTGTCCCAGCGACGGGCGACGGCCGCCGGGTCCTCTCCGGTCAGCAGGCCCGCTGCCTGTGCGGCGGCGCCGAGCGCGACCAGCTCACCGGCCTCGGGAATCCGCACGGGCCTTCCGGACAGCCGCCGTACCGTCTCCTGCCACGCGACGCCGCGCGCCCCGCCGCCGATGAGGAGCAGCGGTTCGGAACGGTCCGCGTCCGCATCGAGGACGGCATCCAGCGCGCCCAGGAGCGCGTGCACCGCGCCGTCGTACGCGGCTTGCAGCACCTGTCCCGGAGTCGTGTCGTGACGCAGCCCGTGCAGGAGCCCCGAGGCGTGCGGCAGGTCGGGGGTGCGCTCGCCGTCCAGGTACGGCAGCAGCGTGACGTCCCCGCCGGGCTGTACCGCCTCCCGGTCCAGGCCGAACAGCGCGGCCACGCGGTCGACGGCCAGGGTGCAGTTGAGCGTGCAGGCGAGCGGCAGCCAGGCGCCGCGCGCGTCGGCGAACCCGGCGACCGTGCCGGTCGGATCCGTGGGACGGCGCTCGGAGACCGCGTACACCGTGCCGGACGTGCCGAGGCTCAGCACCGGTGCACCAGGGTGCAGGCCCAGTCCGATCGCGGCCGCCGCGTTGTCACCGGCGCCGGGCGCCACCAGCGTGCCCTTGGAGAAGGGCAGTTCACCGTCGCGCACGGTGCCGACGACCTCTCCGGGTGCGGCCACGCGCGGCAACAGGGTGGCGTCCAGGCCCACCAGCTGCAGGATTTCGTCGTCGTACGCCCCGGTGGCGGACGCCCACCATCCGGTGCCGGAGACATCGCTGCGGTCGGTCGTTCCGGCACCGGTGAGGCGCTGCGTGAGGTAGTCGTGGGGGAGGCGCACCGCGGCGGTGGCGCGGGCCGAGGCGGGCTCGTGCTCGGTGAGCCAGACCCACTTGGTCACGGTGAAGGAGGGACCGGGAACGCTGCCGACCCGTTCCGCCCAGCCCTTCGCGCCGCCCAACTGCTCCACCAGCCGACGGGCCTGCGGTGCGGACCGTACGTCGTTCCACAGCATCGCCGGACGCACCGGCCTCCCCTGGGCGTCCAAGGTGACGAGCCCGTGCTGCTGACCGGCCACCGATACGGCGGCGGCCTCGCGCGCGGCGGTGCCGCACTGGTGCAGTGCCTCGCGGAGGGCGCTCCACCACTGCTCGGGGTCGCTCTCCCGGAGGGCCCCGGAGCTGACCGTGTGCGGCGCCTGGCCGCTGGCGACGACCTGCCCGGTGGCCGCGTCGACGACCAGGACCTTGGTCGACTGGGTGGAACTGTCCACGCCGACGACGAGGGGGCCCTCGGCTGCTGGGGCTGATGACATCGGCGTCTCCGTTCCGACGGCTGTTCACTGTCCGGACAGTGTCCCGGCACCCAGGGAGCTGCGTACTGGGACCAGGAGGCTGCCCATTGAGGCGAGCCCCGTACTCGCCTTCGGTCTTCCCAAGAGTGTCCGCGGATACTAATTTGTCAATCGCCATGACGAAATAGTCGAGGAGCAGTCGAGGAGCCGCACATGAACTACCAGCCCACTCCGGAGGACAAGTTCAGCTTCGGCCTGTGGACTGTCGGATGGCAGGGCAGGGACCCCTTCGGCGACGCCACCAGGGCGCCGCTGGACCCGGCAGTCTCGGTACGCCGCCTGGCCGACCTGGGTGCCTACGGAGTGACCTTCCACGACGACGACCTCATCCCGTTCGGCTCCTCGGACGCCGACCGTGCCGCTCACGTCAAGCGCTTCCGCGAGGCCCTCGACGCGACGGGGCTCGTGGTCCCCATGGCTACGACGAACCTGTTCACGCACCCCGTCTTCAAGGACGGCGCGTTCACCGCCAACGACCGTGACGTCCGCCGCTACGCACTGCGGAAGACGATCCGCAACATTGACCTCGCCGCCGAACTCGGCGCGCGCGTCTACGTCGCCTGGGGCGGCAGGGAGGGCGCGGAGTCCGGAGCGGCCAAGGACGTACGCGACGCACTGGAGCGCATGAAGGAGGCCTTCGACCTCCTCGGCGCCCATGTGACCGAGCAGGGGTACGACCTGCGCTTCGCGATCGAGCCGAAGCCGAACGAGCCGCGCGGCGACATCCTGCTGCCCACCGTCGGGCACGCCCTGGCGTTCATCGAGCGCCTGGAGCGGCCCGAGCTCTACGGAGTGAACCCCGAAGTGGGCCACGAGCAGATGGCGGGCCTCAACTTCCCGCACGGCATCGCGCAGGCCCTGTGGGCGGGCAAGCTCTTCCACATCGACCTCAACGGCCAGAGCGGCATCAAGTACGACCAGGACCTGCGCTTCGGAGCGGGCGACCTGCGCAGCGCCTTCTGGCTGGTCGACCTCTTGGAGAGGGGCGGTTACGACGGGCCGCGCCACTTCGACTTCAAGCCGCCCCGCACCGAGGACGACGACGGGGTGTGGTCGTCCGCTGCCGGGTGCATGCGCAACTACCTGATTCTGCGGGAGCGTTCGGCGTCCTTCCGCGCGGATCCGGAGGTGCGTGCGGCGCTGCGGGACGCCCGCCTGCACGAACTGGCGCAGCCCACCGCCGAGGACGGGCTCGCGGGCCTGCTGGCCGACCCCAGCGCCTACGAAGAGTTCGATCTGGACGCGGCTGCCGCGCGCGGGATGGCCTTCGAACGGCTCGACCAACTGGCCATGGACCATCTCCTGGGGGCGCGGGGCTGACTCCCCACGCGCCCCGGCGGTGCCGTTCGACGTGTGCCGGAACGGTCCGGTCCATGGTCATGGCGCGTATCAACTTCCGCACGAGGCTCGCGCCATGACCGGTTCAAGGTAACTCTTGACGGTATGGCCATGCCGCCCGTTCCGCCGCAGCCTCCGCGCCCGCCCGGTGACCTTCCCCCTCCCGGGGGCGGTGACTTCGGTCCGCCTCCTGGAGGGTACGGATCGCCACCCGGTGGGTACGGCCCGCCCGGCGGATACGGTCCGCCCTCCGGGGACGGCGGATGGCAGCCCCCACCGTCCGGCGGGCGGCCGCCCGGCAGGCGCACCATGCTGTTCATCCTGCTGACGGCACTTGTGGCCGTCGGTGCCGTCGCCGCGGTGGTCCTGCTCGCCACCGGAGGTGACGACTCCTCGGACAAGAAGAGCCCCTCCGAGAGCAGCAGGAGCAGCGAGCGCCGCCCCACGCCCTCGCTGAGCCTCCCGTCGGAAATCCCCACGAGGTTGCCGAGCGACCTGCCGAGCGATCTCCCCAGCGACCTTCCCACCGGGCTGCCCAGCGACCTTCCGCTGCCCACGGGTCTGCCGACCGACCTGGAGTCGCTGCTCCCGACACCCGCGGGCAACGAAGTGCCGTAGACGGGGCTGTTGACTGCGACTGTGCCCGTGCGGCGGTGCGGTGCGCTGAGCGGCCCGGTGGGAAAGCGTGCGCTACGGAGACGCCCGCACGCCTCCCGGATCCCCCGCCGCGAACCCTTCACAGCCCCCTGGGGAGCCGGACGTACGTCACGGTGGTCTCCACGCCGCTGTCCACGAGCCGACCGTCCTTGTCGAAGGCCCCCGGGCCGTCCGTCATCCCGAAGTCGTTGTCATTGATCAGCGCCAGCGTGCGGTGGTCGACCCGGGCGACGCCCTCGATCTTGCCGGGCACGCCGTCGACGGTGTTCAGGTCGACGGCCAGGCGCTTGCGCAGCACCGGCACACCGGAGGCCGCGGGATCGTCCAGCTCCTCCAGGGAAGGGCGGGTTGCCGCGTCGTCCCAGCGCTCGCCCAGGATGTCGGCCCGCCGGTCGAGCCGCACCAGCTGCAGCCGGGCCGCCTTGTCGGTGCGCTCCTCGACCAGCAGACGGTCACGGCCGACGGCGACGACGGAAGAGATCTTCAGCTCGGAGGTGTCGTCCTCGCCCGGGTCGACGACGCCCACCGGGTCGAAGCGATACGCGTACTCGGCGGTCACCGCCTGCTTCGCCGGAGAGAACCGCAGCAGCCGTGCCGTGCGGGACCCCTCACCGGCGTCCTCGTCCGGCAGGGACAGCGGACTCTGCACCGCCAGCACCAAGTCACCGCCCGGGAGTTGGGCGAGTCCTTCGAAACCGCGGTTGACCTTGCGGTGCAGCAGTACCCCGGGCAGTGCCTCGGCGACGGGATAGTCCGCACCGCGCAGCTTCAGCCCCTTGGGGACGTAGCGCTTGATGACCTTCCCGCGTGCGGAGACATGCACCAGGGAGGGGCCGTACTCGTCGACCAGCCAGAAGCTGCCGTCGCCGGCCCGAACGATGCCTTCGGTGTCCAGGCCGTTCGGATCGTAGGAGAGGGGCTTCTTGGCGTCATACGTGTACGGTGCCTCGTCGCGTCCCTTCTGGTTGGGCAACCCGGTGACGGGCCTTCCGGAGCGCGTGGTGATCGGCAGCGCGTCGATGACCTTCACGGCGCGGCCGGACACCCGGACCTTGACGATCGCCGGATCGAAGCCGGGCACCGGAAACGTACGGCGCTTGGTGCCGTCCACCTTGATCTGGCCGTTGGGCCCCCGGTCCGTGACCGTCCAGAACTCGCCCTTGCGGCCCGCCGGATAGATGTCGCTGCCGATCCCGCCGAGATCGACGCCGCGGTCGTCACGCACGGTACCGGGCAGCAGCCGGTTGCTGAACGTCCCCAGAGGGAGGTCGCCGAGCGTCGCGGTGGAGATGACACGGGGCGCGTCGCCCCTGCCCGAGCGCGGCGCCTCGGCCGTGGCACCGATCGCGGTGCCGGTGACCGCCAGCGCGGTGAGCAGGGCGAGCGGCACGCCGACAGCGACGGATCGGCGGACGGGGCGCTGGCCGGCGGCGCGCGCGGACATGGGGCCTCCTGAGGCACGGGATCGGTGACGAGGTCACCTTTCGCGGCCCTTGCGAACACCAGGTGTCGTGCGGGTGAATCCGCAGGAGTCCCCTGAGTGAACCGCCCGTTCCCCGGATGCCGCGGGCCCCGGGTGGGGTGCGACGGCGGTGGGTGCGACGGCCTCCGGAGCGTACGGAGGCCGACGGCGCCTCCGCGAGGGGCGAGAGGCACCGTCGGCCGTCACCGGGGGCGATCAGCAGCGGTGGGGGCGCGTTCCCCGAGTGTCATCCCCCCTTCAGCTAGCTCCGCACAACTGAACCGGTGCGCTCCACGGTCCTTGATGTCATGACCTTGCTCAATCGCTGGCCGGAGCGAGTGCGCGTGCCGGTGTTCCCGGCGCACGATCACCCCGCGCGGGTACGCCGGTGGCCGACGTACACGTTTCAGCCATGGACCGCGGCCTGGTCACTCGCCGCCGGCCGCCACCGCCAAGGCTGTCGCAGGGTCGTGCGCCGCCGGTCCCGCGGGCGCCCAGCGGCCGCGCTCCTTGCGGTAGGGCCACCAGCGCCCGTCGCGCCCGTGACGCAGCTGAGTGTCGCCGCCCACCACTGTCCAGCAGTTGCGCGCGGCACGCAGCGTCGGCCGCTCGCTCTCGTCCCACGCCGCTGCGAGCGCGGCACGCGCACGTGCCAGGGCGTCACCTTCCGGAGCCCAGTCCTCCTCGAGGACGGAGAGCGCGGCCCGTCCTCCGTACTCCCATGCCCGCACGGCCCGAGCGAGCCCGTCACGGTCCCGGCCCGAGCCGTCCGCCAGGCGCGCCGCGATCACGGAGCCTGGCGCCGCCGCCGCGGCGAGGCGTACCGCGTCCTCGCCGAGCGTCAACCCCGCTTCGACCGGCTGCTGTTCATGGCCCGGTGACAGGGCTTCGACGAGCAGCCGGTGCGCCTCTGCCGCCGCGCGTGCCGCCAGGAACTCGAGCGCCGCCACATCGACACCCGGCGCGGGCTCCGCCTCCGTGTCCAGCGAAGGCGGCAGGCCGGGCTCTGAAGGCAGCGGAGGCGGCGCGGGCAGCGGCGGGAGGATGATCCCCTCCGCGTACGCCTCAGCGGCGTCCACGCCCTCCTGAGCGCCGTCCCCTGCCTCCTGCTCCGGGGCGTCCGGCACGGTCCGCTGCGCCACGCTGCGTACCTGCAACTCGTCGAGGAGCTCTCGCTCGCCGCGCCCGCGCATGAGGAGCAGGACGAACGGATCCTGGTCGAGCAGCCGCGCCATCTGGTAGCACAGCGCCGCCGTGTGCCCGCAGTGGTCCCAGGCCTCGCAGTCGCACTCCGGCTCCAGATCGCCGATGCCCGGCAGGAGTTCGACACCGGCCGCCGCCGCGTCCTCCACCAGGTGCGGCGGCATCTCCCGGTCGAGCAGCGCGGCGATGTGGCCCGCCCGCTCGACCGCCATGCCGAGGAAGCGGTCCCACTCCTCCTCGCTCAGCTGCTGCAGCAGCACGTCCGAGCGCTGAGCCGCGCCGTCCTTGCCCTGGACGACCGCTGTGATGCGCCCGGGGCGCACCGATACCGCGCCGACGGACCCCGCTCGCGCCAGCCTGCGGCCGGTCTTGAGCTGTGCGTTGTCGAGCGCCGTGTCCTCCAGCGCCTTGAGCCACGCCTGTCCCCACCAGGTCTCCGCGAACCCCCGCCCGCGCGCGGGGGGCAGCGCGGCGAAGATCCGCTCATGGTCGTACGCCGCCACCTCGTCGCTCCCTTTGTTGCCGCCGATACCGCTGATGCCACCCAGGGCGTCCCTGCCTCCTGCGTCGTCCGTGTACGGATCGCTGTACGCGGCGTCGTGACTGTCGCTCATCGTGTGCCCCCTCGCAGCTCCACCAGGTCGGCCAGTTCGGCGTCGGTCAGCTCGGTGAGCGCGGACTCACCGGAGCCGAGCACGGCGTCGGCCAGTTCGCGCTTGCGCAGCAGCATCTCGGCGATGCGGTCCTCGATCGTGCCTTCCGCGATGAGCCGGTGCACCTGCACGGGCTGCGTCTGCCCGATGCGGTAGGCGCGGTCGGTGGCCTGGGCCTCCACGGCGGGGTTCCACCACCGGTCGTAGTGCACGACGTGCTCGGCACGGGTGAGGTTGAGGCCCGTGCCTGCGGCCTTCAGCGACAGCAGGAAGACGGGTACCTCGGCGTCCTGGAAGCGGCGCACCATGGCCTCACGCTCGGCCACCGGGGTACCACCGTGCAGGAACTGCGAGGGGACGCCGCGGGCCGCCAGATGCCGCTCGATGAGCCGCGCCATCTGCACGTACTGGGTGAACACGAGCACGCTCGCGTCCTCGGCGAGGATCGTGTCGAGCAGCTCGTCCAGGAGTTCCAGCTTCCCCGAGCGGCCGATCAGCCGGGGCTCGTCCTCCTTGAGGTACTGCGCGGGGTGGTTGCAGATCTGCTTCAGGCCCGTGAGCAGCTTGACGATCAGACCACGGCGGGCGAAGGCGTCGGCGCCGGAGATCTCCGCGAGCGCCTCGCGCACCACCGCTTCGTAGAGACCCGTCTGCTCGGTGGTGAGGGAAACCGCACGATCGGTCTCCGTCTTGGGTGGCAGCTCGGGGGCGATACCCGGGTCCGACTTGCGGCGGCGCAGCAGGAACGGGCGCACCAGCTTGGCGAGCCGTTCGGCCGCGGCAGGGTCGGTGCCGCTCTCCACGGCCTGGGCGTACCGCGTGCGGAAGGCGCCGAGCTTGCCGAGCAGCCCCGGGGTCGTCCAGTCGAGGATCGCCCACAGCTCGGAGAGGTTGTTCTCCACGGGAGTGCCGGTGAGCGCCACACGCGCGCGTGCCCCGATGGTCCGCAGCTGCTTGGCCGTTGCGGAGTACGGGTTCTTGACGTGCTGCGCCTCGTCGGCGACGACCAGACCCCAGGGGACCTCGGCAAGCCGTTCCGAGTCGAGCCGCATCGTTCCGTAGGTGGTGAGCACGAACTCGCCGTCGGCCAGGTCCTCCAGGCCGCGCTGAGCGCCGTGGAAGCGGCGTACCGCCGTACCGGGGGCGAACTTCTCGATCTCGCGCTGCCAGTTGCCCATCAACGACGTCGGGCACACGACGAGCGTCGGGCCCGCCGTCGTCACGTCGCCCTGACGGTGCAGATGCAGCGAGATCAGCGTGATGGTCTTGCCGAGGCCCATGTCGTCGGCCAGACACCCGCCGAGCCCCAACGACGTCATCCGGGCCAGCCAGTTGAGCCCCCGCAGCTGATAGTCGCGCAGCTCGGCGGCGAGCGCCGCCGGCTGCCCGACGGGCTCCATGCCCTCCGGGTCCGCAAGGCGCTCGCGCAGCGTCGCCAGCCACCCCGTGGGCTGTACGTCGACACGGTGGCCGTCCACCTCTGTGGCGCCCGTCAGAGCGGCACTCAGGGCGTCGATCGGGGTGACCTTGCGGTCCTGCTGCGCCAGGGCGCGCCGCGTCTCCTCGGGGTCGATGAGCACCCACTGGTCGCGCAGGCGCACCACGGGGCGGTTCGCCTCCGCGAGGCGGTCGAGATCCGCGCGGCTCAGCTGCTCGTCGCCGAGCGCGAAACGCCAGTTGAAGGCCAGCAGCGCGTCGGCCGAGAGGTACGACGGCGTGTCCGACGACAGCTTGTCCGGACCCTGACCGTCGCCGTCCGCGTCCGCCGGGGCTTCCGGGCCGATCACCGCACGGGCCGTGAGGCTGCGCGCCAGCTCCCTGGGCCAGTGCACGTCGACGCCCGCCACGGCGAGCATGCACGCGCCCTCGCCCAGGAGCTCGGTGACCTCCTCGTCGGCCAGCTCGACCGCATCGGGCACGCTCGCCGAGAGCAGCGGTCCCAGCGGCGCCCACGCGCGCGTGGCGCGGCGCAGTGCGAGCAAGGCGTCCATCCGTGCGCGCGGCCCGAAGCCCCGCGCCGCGGCGCCCGATCCGGCCCACACCTCAGCGGCGTCGGCGACGAGGGACGGGTCGCTGACGCTGTGGATCTGCAGCACGGCTCGGAACGGCAGCCGTGTCTCCTCGGAAACCTCCGCGAGCAGACCCGGCACCTCGACGCGCAGCGAGATCCGCACGCCCGCGTCGTGCCCGGCCGCGACGTCCATGGCCCAAGGGCGCTGCTCCGGCACGTGCTGGGGTTCCGGCGCCGCGAAGGCGGGCTGCCCGGCGGCCGCCACGGCGGCAGGGGAGCGCGGCAGCGTGTCGGCGACCGCGTCCAGGAACTGGCGCAGCAGCCGCTCGGGTGCGGGCAGCCGCGGCGCCGCGGTGGCGTCGAGCGGGACCGCGTGCGCGGCGGGCGGCATCGCGGCAGCGAGCTCACGCAGCCGCTGCAGATCCGCGGTGCCGAGCGGACCGGTCCGCCAGGCGTCGTGGTCGCTCTCGGTCAGGCCGGGCAGCAACAGGCCGCGGGCGGCCAGCTGCAGCGCCAGTACGGCCGCCGTGCCCCAGAAGGCCGCCGTCGGGTGGGCGCCGGGGGCGGTCCGGGCGCGAGTGAGGACCGGCAGCGCGGCGCGCACCGGAAGCAGCGTCGCCGCCACGGAGCTCATCTGGACGGCGTCGTCACCGGGCACGGCGACGGTGAGTTCCTCAAGGGCGCCTGCGGCTGTGGTGGGCGGAGCGTCGCCCTCCGGATGCCAGAAGGCGATGCGGCCGGAGCGGCCGGGGTCGCCCGGCACGAACACTACGGAGCAGCGGGACAGTTCAGAGATCTCGGAGGGAGTGACAGTGGGGAGCCTGTGCACAGCGATGGCGCATTCCTCAAATTTGACTAATGAGACCGGGAGCGGCCGAGAGTACAGCACACCCAAGGCCTCGCGCGGCTTCTGCAGTCGTGATCCCCATCACTCGGCGGGGGGTGTATCCAGCACCCCTGTGCACAGGTGGTGGGCCCCCGCGGGGACCGGTGGTGGCCCCCCGTGCAACACGGGTGGTGGCGCCATGGCTGCGAAAGGTCACAGATCCGTACGTTTCCTCAGGTCAGCCTGTCGACACGGAGACCGGAGACCTTGCCATGCCCCAGGCCATCGCTGCCGTTGCGGACCGACCCACAGGCGGCGTTCCACAGACCGCCGGAAGCGACTTCGCGCCGCTCCTGCGCACGGTCAGAGCACAGGGCTTCCTGGAGCGGCGCAGCGGCTGGTACGCGCGCAGCATCGCGGTCAACGCCGCGGCACTGGTGGCCGTAGGGGCGGGCCTGTTCGCTCTTGGACACACCTGGTGGGTCCTGCTCCTCGCCCCCGTGCTCTCCGTACTGTGCGTCCGAACCGCGTTCTTCGGTCACGACGCCGGGCACTCCCAGATCACCGGCAACCGCACGATGGCGGACCTCATCGGCCTCTTCCACGGCAACCTCCTGCTCGGCATGAGCGTGAGCTGGTGGAACGACAAGCACAACCGCCACCACGCCAACCCCAACCACATCGAGAAGGACCCCGACGTCGCTGCCGACGTGCTGGTGTTCACCAGCAAGCAGGCCAGGGTCCGCGTGGGCTTCCGGCGCTGGCTCACCCGCAACCAGGCCTGGCTGTTCTTCCCCCTGACGCTGCTGCAGGGCATCGCCATGAAGGTCTACGGATTCCAGGCCCTGCGCCGCCAGGCCCCGCGCCGGCGCGCGGTCGAAGGAACCCTCCTGGTGGCCCACCTCGTGGGCTACGTGACGCTGCTGCTCGCCGCCATGCCCCTGGGGCACGCGATCGCGTTCGCCGCCCTCCACCAGGCGCTGTTCGGCCTTCACCTGGGCATGGCCTTCGCGCCCAACCACAAGGGCATGGAGATGCCCGACCCGAACGGGGACCGCTGGGGCCACCTCCAGCGCCAGGTCCTCACGTCACGGAACATCCGCGGCGGTGCACTGACCGACTGGTTCCTCGGCGGGCTCAACTACCAGATCGAGCACCACCTGTTTCCGAGCCTGCCCCGCCCGCATCTGCGGCTCGTCCAGCCACTGGTCCGCGCGCACTGCCATGCTGTGGGTATGCCCTACGCGGAGACCGGGCTGATCGATTCCTACCGGCAGGTACTGCGCCACATGTACGAGGTGGGCGAGCCGCTCAGGGTCGAATAGGGGTCGCACCTCAGGGATCGGTCAGGGTCCTGTCCTGGAACTGGGCACGGGCCGATCCCGTTTCTCAAGACAGAGAGCGGCGCCAGCCGCGAAGGAGGCGACGGACATGTCGAAGAACGCGAAGATCGCCGCGGGAGGCGTGGCAGCCGGGATCATCCTGCTGATCTGGCTGCCCTGGTGGGTCGCCTTCCTGATCGTGATCGGCGTCCCGGCCGCGGCCTATCTGGCACTCGACCCCAGCCAGCGGCGCAAGCTGCGCCGTGTCACCCGCAAGGAGCTCGGCCGCTGAGCCGCCACGGCCGCAGGTCCCCCGGGAGACGGCGTTCTCAGGACGGGCGTACCGCCAGCTTGTCGAGCGCCGCGAGGAGGCCGGGGAGTTCGGGTCCGCGCCCCACCGGAAGCACCTCGCCGGGTTCCTCGTCGAGCAGCACGAGCGCGATGTCGTCGGTCCTGGCGACCATGGACCAGCCGGGGCCGTCGGCGCGCAGCGTGCGGGCATCTCCGGAGGCGAACGAGGAACGCACCCGCCCCAGGGGCGGCGGCGTGTCCACGTACGCCCGGGCTTCCGCCAGGACGCGCCGCACGCCGGTCAGCGGCTCGGTCCGTACGACCCCGCCGTCGACGCCGCCGGAGCCTTCCGGCCCGGCGCTCCCGGACGCCCCGCCCGCCCCGACGCCGCTGTCCGTGGCGAAGTCGGCGTCGTCGATCTGCTCGCGCCAGACAGCCCACTGCAGGGCGATCTCATCGGCACCGAGCCGCCGTTGCGCGGGCCCCCAAGAGGCCGACTCCGGCGGGGAGAGCGGCACACGGTCGGGCTGATCGGGGTCGGGCACGGGGTCGTGCGGGGCGGGTACGCCCGGGGCGGCCACCGCGACCGCGAGCGGCCAGCCCGGCAGCGCGGCGACCACCGTGCGCTCGTCGGGCGACAGGTCGTACTCCATGCCGCAGTCCCAGGAGGCGATCGCGACGGCCACGAGCGACACGTCGTCGGTGACGACCGTCCACCGCGCACCCGAGCTGTCCTGTCCGAGGACCAGGCCGTACCCGGCGGCCAGCGGGGGCAGACCCAGCGCCGCGCAGGCTTCGGGATAGTCATCGCCGAGCACACTGGGGAACTTCGCGGGCGTCAGCAGCACCGCCGTCAGCACGTACAGCGCCTCGTCATCGGCGGCGACAGCGTCGTCCGTTCCGGCCATGCCCGCCTCCCCATCACGGCCCACTTCTTTCTCCGACGGCGCACCTTAACCACTGGCCCCGGGCACCGTCGAGAGGTGGATGAGCAGGAAAATCCACTCGTACGCCGCAGGGATGGACCTTTACGCTGCTTGTCATGCCTAGGGCCAGTTCGCACTTCGTCTGTCTGCCGTGCCGCGCGTCGTTCAAGAAAGCATCCGACTACGCGCGCGTGCGCCGCGACATCTGCCCCCAGTGCGGTGGCGAGCTCCTGGACGCGGGCTCGGCGCTCGCCGTGCCCAAGTGCCGGGACACCGCCGCGTGGCGCGCCCTGGCTGCTGTGCTGACGGCCGGCGTGCGCTTCCGTCAGGACTGCTGCGGCTGGGGTCCCGGATACCGGCCCCGCACCCCTCGAGAGGTCCGCGAACGCCTCGCACACGCCGCCGAGATGGCCGTCCCCGCCCGTTTCGCGCTCGTCTGCCCCGACCCCACCCACACCGACGTCAGGCGGCGGGCAGGCCGAGGAGCGTACGGGCCACGTCGCGCGGCGACTCGTCCTGCTCCCGGGCCAGGGCGATGACCGCCCGGCAGGCCAGCTCGCTCACTCCGAAGGACAGGGCCTCGGGCGACACCCAGCCGGCGGCCTCGTCGACGCGCTCCTGATCGTCCTCGGCGCAAGCCGCCACATAGACCGCGGCCGCCTCGAAGAGGTTGTGCGCACGCTTCTCCTCGCCTGCCTCCTTGTCCGCCTGCCACAGGTTGCGGATTCTGTCGAACATGTGGGCCGCCTTCCCCCGAGTGGGCCCCGTGCTTCCCTCAAGTGGGGCCGATTGCTGAGCGTTCATCCGTCTTTCCCCAACGTAGAGTTGGAGGTCCGGCGACAGAAGGGGGCCGCGCGGTGAAGCGCTACGAGCGACTGCGGCAGATCAGGCGTCTGGACCCGGAGAAGGACTCCCTGACGATCTACCGGCTCTCGGCGGCGTACGAATTCCCCTGGGACTACACCCGTGCGCTGGAACTGGCGCTGTACCGCACCTATGCGGTGCCCAGCATCGGCAGGCTCCTGGCGCGGACCGCAGAGCTGACCGACCGCACGCAGCGGCGGTACGACGACACGTCGCTGCTCCTTGACGCGGTGGTCGAGCACGGCTTCGACGACGACAAAGGGCGCACGGCGATCCGCCGCATCAACCAGATGCACCGCAGCTACGACATCAGCAACGACGACATGCGCTACGTACTGTGCACGTTCGTGGTGACGCCCCGGCGGTGGATCGACGCCTACGGGTGGCGCAGGCTGTCCGGCCACGAGGTCGCCGCGTCGGTCGTGCACTACCGCACCCTGGGGCAGCGCATGGGCATCAAGGAGATCCCGGGCTCCTACGAAGAGTTCGCCGAGTGCCTGGACTCCTACGAAGAGGCCCATTTCGGCTGGGACGAAGGAGCGCGCAAGGTCTCCGACGCGACGCTCACCCTGATGGGCTCCTGGTATCCACGTCCCTTGAGCGGCGTGATGCGCACGGCGACCCTCTCCTTGCTCGACGAGTCGCTCCTGCGCGCCTTCCGCTACGAACCGCCCGGTGCCCTCACTCGTGCACTGGTCCGGCGTGGGGTACGGCTGCGCGGTCGCGCCGTGCGCCTGCTGCCACCGCGCACGGCGCCGCACTATGCCCGGAACAACTGGCGGATCAAGAACTACCCGGACGGCTATGAGGTCGGGGAGCTCGGCACGCATCCCGTGCCCGGCGTGCGCGGCTGTCCGGTGCGTGGGGTGGCCCCTTCCGCGGTGACGTCAGCCGAGTGACGCCAGCGTCTTGCGCAGCCAGGCGAGCTCGGCCCGGCTCGTGGCGCGGGCGACGGTGAGGATGCCCTGCCGGAAGGGATCGTCCAGCTCCTCGGCGCGCAGCGGCCGGTCGCCGTCGTAGAAGAAGCTGGCCGGTTCCTGCAGGAAGTCCAGGCGGCGGCGCAGCACGGCCGCCTGCGCGTCCGCGTCCTCCAGATGGCGCAGGAAGGCGAGCACCGTGAACCAGCGGTTCTCGTCGGTGATGTCCGTGCGCGCGGGCTCCGCGAGGCGGCGGCGCAGCTCGTGCCTGCCCTCCGTGGTGAGGCTCAGGACGTGGCGGGGGGCGGCCACAGCGCCGGGCTGCGTCTCGCGGGCCAGCAGCCCCGCCTTCTCGAGTCTCTTGATGGCCGGGTACAGCGTGCTCTCCGCGACCGGTCGCACGTGCCCGGTCAGGGCCGTGATGCGCTTGCGCAGCTCGTAACCGTGCAGCGAGCAGTCGTAGAGGAATCCGAGGATGGCGAGCTCCAGCATGCCAGCATTCTGCCGCACATCCGGGGTACATCGCTTCCGTAGTACTACGTGACCGATGTATAGTCGCCGGCGTAGACAAACGATCACTCAGGGGTGGGGGCAGGAACATGGCGATGCGGGACGCGCGGTTCGCCGCGGACGGCAGCCGGATCCGATGGACGGAGAGCGACGGCAGCGGACCGGCTCGGGTGTACGTCCACGGGCTCGGGGCGGCATCGGCTGCGTACCACGCACACATCGCCGCTCGGCCCGAACTGGCCGGACGCAGATCGCTGTTCGTCGATCTTCCCGGCCATGGCCTGAGTGACCGCCCGGCGGACTTCGGCTACACCCTGGAGGACCATGCGGACGCCTTGGCGGCGGCACTGGATGAGGCCGGAGTGCGCCGGGCGGAGGTCGTCGCCCACAGCATGGGCGGCTCTGTGGCCATCGTCCTGGCCCACCGAAGGGCCGACCTGGTGTCCCGCCTCGTCCTCACGGAGGCCAACCTCGACCCGCACCCTCCAGAGACGGCGGGCAGCAGCGGAATCGCCGCCTATGGAGAGGAGGACTTCGTCGCCACCGGACACGCGCGCGTGCTGGAGAAGGTGGGATCCGGATGGGCCGCGACCATGCGGCTGGCCGACCCGCGCGCTCTACACCGCAGCGCGACCGGGCTCGTGCGCGGCAGGACCCCCACCCTGCGCACCGTGCTGATGGACCTCGCCACGGAGCGCGTGTACGTACAAGGGGCGCTGAGCGGCGAACTCCCGGGAAGCGACGAGCTGGTGGCGGCCGGGGTCCGGGTCGTGGCCGTCCCGGACGCCGGGCACAACGTCATGATGGACAACCCGGCCGCCTTCGCCGCGCTCGTCGCGGGGCAGAGCTGAAGGGCGGCAAGAGGCAGGGCCGCGCTCAGAACGTGCCTCCGGGGCTGCAGGCGCTGCCCGCGCACACGCTTCAGCCCTGACGTACGGCCAGTGCGAGGAAGCGGGTGTCCTCGTCGACGTACGACGTCATGCGCCAACCCGAAGCGGCCAGCAGCGGACGGAGGTTGGCCTCGGCGCGCAGGTCGTCCGGCGTGATCTGGCGACCCTGCCGGGCCGCCAGTGCCGCCCGCCCGATGGGGTGGAACAGCGCCAGTCGGCCGCCGGGGCGCACCACGCGCGCCAACTCCCGCAGGTTCGCGAGGGGATCGGGCAGATGCGAGATGAGACCCGCCCCGAACACGGCGTCGAGCGACTCCGCGCGCAGGGGAAGTTGTGCCACGTCGGTGAGCAGGAGCTGCCCGTGGGCGTGCCTGCCCGCCTGCATCGCGGCCTCCAACATGGCCGGAGTGAGATCGGCGCCGAGGACGCATCCCATGGGCCCCACGGCGCCCCTGAGCGCCGGCAGGGCGCGTCCGGTGCCGCAACCGGCGTCCAGGACCCGGTCGCCCGGCCGCAGGCCGATCTCGGCCACCGCGGCAGCGTACGCGGGGCCGTCGTCCGGGAATCGGCTGTCCCAGTCGGCGGCGCGCGCCGTGAAGAACTCTTGGACGTGTGTGTGGTCGTCGCTCATGCACGCATGATCTCGCACGTCATCGGGGGACCCAGGGCGCACACGTTCGAGCGCGCGGCGATCGTTCCAGAACAGGTTGACGCCACAACCCGGCAGCTTTCGAAATGCGCCCCCGTTGTGCGCCCCCGTCGGGTCTAGCGTCCCTGGGCCATGGGACACCTGGACCACGCCACCTTCGGCTGGCTGACGCCCGTGCTGTCGTACGCGATGGCCTGCGTCGGCGCCGCCCTCGGCCTGCAGTGCACCGTGCGCGCCCTGGGCACCACGGGCCGCTCACGCCGCAACTGGCTCATTACCGCGGCCTCCGCCATCGGCACCGGCATCTGGACGATGCACTTCGTCGCGATGCTCGGCTTCGGTGTCAGCGGCACCCAGATCCGCTACGACGTGCCGCTGACGCTCCTGAGCCTCCTCGTCGCGATGGCCGTCGTCGGCGCCGGTGTCTTCGCCGTCGGCTACGGACGCGAGCGTGGACGGGCGCTCGCACTCGGCGGGCTCACCACCGGACTCGGGGTCGCGAGCATGCACTACCTCGGCATGGCCGCCCTCCGGCTGCACGGAGACGTGCGCTACGCCCCGGTGCTGGTCGCCCTGTCCGTCCTGATCGCCGTGGTCGCGGCCACCGCCGCACTGTGGGCCGCACTGAACATCAAGTCACCGCTCGCGGTGACCGTCGCCTCGCTCGTCATGGGCGGGGCCGTGAGCAGCATGCACTACACCGGGATGCTCGCCGTGAGCGTACGCGTCACCGCCTCCGGCGCGGCACTGCCCGGAGCCACGACGATGCAGTTCATCTTCCCGCTCGCCGTCGGCCTCGGCTCCTACTTGTTCCTGACCTCGGCGTTCGTCGCGTTGTCCCCGAGCGCGGGCGAACGCGCGGCTTCCGCGTCGGCCCAGCGGCCCGTCGAGAGTGCCACTCCGTAGCGGCGGATGCGATCCGGCGACGACCAGGCGGCACGCGTCCCGCAACCCATCCGAGCGAGGAGGCCATGCGCATACCCCGGAGCACCCCCGACACCGGCACACCGCCCCCACCAGTGCCGCCGACCCGCGGCCGCAGAGCACACGCGGGTCCGCCCGCCGAGGAACCCCCCGCAACAAAGGAGCACACCGGGACCACACCGCCGAACACGCACCCACGCGCGGGACACTGGCGGCTGCGCCCGCGCACCATACGCGCGAAGGTCGTATGCCTGTTGATGGTGCCGGTCGTCTCGCTGCTCGCCCTGTGGGCGTACGCGACCGTGAGCACCGCCCAGGACGTCGCCGCGCTGCGGCAGACCCAGCGCGCCGACGCCACCGTGCGGGCCCCGGTCGCCGCAGCCGTCACCGAGCTCCAGGCCGAACGCGCCGCAGCCGTGCGATACGCCACCAAGCCCACCGCGGACCGGGAGACAGCCCTGACACGCCAGGCCGCCCGCACCGACCGGGCCGTGGCGAAGCTCCGCCTCGGCAAGGACGACACCGTCGCCGACGGCACAGGCCTGCCCGCACCCGTGGGACGCCGCCTTGAACAGTTTGTCAGCGGCGCCGAACGGCTGCGCACGGTGCGTGCCGCCCTGCTCGACCGCCGCACCGGATGGGACAACGCCTACGGGCAGTACACGAAAACCATCTCCGCGGCCTTCGGAGTCGGAGGAGCGCTGTCGGGCCTCCAGAGTGCCGAACAGGGCACCCACGCGCGCGTGCTGCTGGAATTCTCCCGGGCGGGTGAAATGCTCGCGCGGGAGGACGTGCTGCTGACCAGCGCGCGCCTGATGGGCACGCTCGACGGAGAGCGGCTGCGCCGTTTCACCGGCGCCGCGGACACCCGGCAGACCCTTGTCGAAGCGGCCGTGACGGACCTGCGCGGACCCGAACGCGACGCGTGGCAGCGCCTCGCCCAGGGGAGCGCGCACGCCGACGTACGCGCGGTCGAGGACAAGGTGCTCGTCGCGCAGCCGGGCAAGCAAGCCCTGGAAGCGGCTCCCGCCCGCACCTGGGACACCGCCCACGCGACCGTGCGCGACGGCCAGCGCGCCCTCGCGGAGCGGGCCGCACGCGACGCCGCCGACCGCGCCGACCCATGGAAGCGCGGCGTGTTCACCGCGGCCGGGGCGGCGGTGCTGCTGGGGCTCGCCGCAGTCGTGGCCTCGCTCGTGATCTCCGTGAGCATCGGACGCGGCCTGGTCGTCGAACTCGTCGGCCTGCGCAACCGTGCCCTGGAGATCGCGCGCCGCCAACTCCCCGGAGCCATGCGGAAACTACGTGCGGGGGAGGAGGTCGACATCCCTGCGGAAGCGCCGCAAGGACCACCTGCCGAGGACGAGACGGGCCAGGTCGCCGAAGCTCTCGGCACCGTGCACCGGGCCGCCCTGCGCGCCGCCGTCGAACGAGCCGAGCTCGCCAGCGGCATCTCCGGGGTCTTCGTCAACCTCGCCCGCCGCAGCCAGGTCCTCGTGCACCGGCAGCTCACCCTCCTGGACACCATGGAGCGAAGGGTCGAGGATCCGAACGAGCTCAGCGACCTGTTCCGGCTCGACCACCTCACGACCCGCATGCGGCGACACGCGGAGAGCCTGATCATCCTCTCCGGAGCCGCACCGGGCCGAGCCTGGCGGATTCCGGTCCCGCTCACCAACGTCGTCCGCGCCGCCGTCTCCGAAGTCGAGGACTACGCGCGCGTGGAAGTGCGCCAACTGCCCGCCGCCGCGGTCGTCGGCGCCGCGGTCGCGGATGTCACCCACCTCCTGGCCGAACTCGTCGAGAACGCCGCCCAGTTCTCGCCACCCCACACCAAGGTGCGGGTGACCGGGGAACCCGTGGGCAACGGCTACGCCCTGGAGATCGAGGACCGCGGCCTCGGCATGGGAGCGGACGCGCTCACCGCGGCCAACCGACGGATCGAGCAGTCCGAGGCGCTCGACCTGTTCGACAGCGACCGACTGGGCCTCTTCGTAGTGAGCAGGCTCGCCGCTCGGCACGCAATCAAGGTGCACCTGCGGACCTCGCCCTACGGCGGCACCACCGCCGTCGTCCTGCTGCCCACCGCACTCCTGCACAGCACCGCCACCCTCACCGCACCAGCGGAACACGTCCCAGAGGGCTCCCGGGAGCATGAGAAGGCCACGTACGCGCGTGTACCGGAAGTCGCCGCACACGGCACCTCCCTGGCGGCGTCAGCCGGTCGCCCCGCGCTCGGCTCCACCAACGACCCACCGGACTCCGCACCCCCAGGGGTCACCGCACTCCGCCTGCGCAAGCCCCCGGACACCGGAGCCCGGACCGAAGCCCCCTCGGACGAACTCCCGCGCCGGGTGCGCCAGGCGAGCCTGGCCCCGCAACTGCGCGAGCGCCCGATCGCCCCGGAACCCGCGACGGCGGACGTCCACGAGGACGACGAGCGCACTCCGGAGCACGTACGCGACCGGATGGCCGCCTACCGGGAGGGGTGGGCCCGTGGCGGCGGGCACCTGCCCGGCGTCATCGGCGCCGTCCCGGACGCCCATGGGTCGGCCATGGGAAGTGACAGCAGTGAAGGAGACCCCGCATGATCCAGGAATCGAGCCTCACCGCCGGGGGAACCGGCGAACTCGACTGGCTGCTCGACGACTTGGTGGTGCGCGTCGGCGATGTGCGGCACGCAGTGGTGCTGTCCAACGACGGGCTCGCGGTGGGTGCTTCGACACGCCTCACCCGCGAGGACGCCGAGCACCTGGCCGCCGTCGCCTCGGGGTTCCACAGCCTCGCCAAGGGCGCGGGGCGCCACTTCGGAGCGGGCGGCGTGCGTCAGACGATGGTCGAGATGGACGACGCCTTCCTGTTCGTGGCCGCGGCCGGAGACGGTTCCTGTCTCGCCGTCCTGAGCACGGTCACAGCCGACATCGGCCTGGTCGCGTACGAGATGGCACGGATGGTCAAGCGCGTCGGCGAGCACCTGCACACCCCGGCGCGCTTCCCCGAGACGCCGCCGAGCTCCGGATGACCGAGGCGGCAGCCAGCCATGACCGACGACAGGACCGGCAGCGCACGCGAGCACGGCAGCCAGTGGTACGACAACGAGGCCGGGCCCCTCGTCCGCCCCTACGCGATGACGGGCGGACGGACCAGACCGGCGCCCAGCGGGGTGCGCTTCGACCTGATCGCACTCGTCACCCTCGACGAGAACGCACCCGGACCGGCCGACACGGCACTTGGTCCCGAACACCGGGCGCTGATCGAACTGTGCCGCGCCGAGACCCAGTCCGTCGCGGAACTCGCCGCCGGGGCGGACCTGCCCGTGGGCGTGGTCCGCGTACTGCTCGGCGACCTCCTGGAGGCGGGCCTCGTCCAGGTGCACCGGCCCGTGCCGCCCGCCCAACTACCCGACGAGAAGATCCTTCGAGAGGTGATCGATGGGCTCCGAGCACTCTGACGCCACGGCAGGCGAAACCGGCGAGAGCACCGCCCTGGCGTTGAAGATCCTGGTCGCCGGCGGCTTCGGCGTGGGCAAGACCACGCTGGTCGGCGCGGTCAGCGAGATCCGACCGCTGCGCACCGAGGAACTCCTCAGCGAGGCGGGCCAGTCCGTGGACGACACGGAAGGAGTGGACCGGAAGGTCACGACGACGGTCGCGATGGACTTCGGCCGCATCACCATCAGATCCGGCCTGTCGCTGTACCTCTTCGGAACACCCGGCCAGGACCGCTTCTGGTTCCTCTGGGACGAGCTGTCACAAGGAGCCCTCGGCGCCGTCGTCCTCGCGGACACCCGACGCCTCGAGGACTGCTTCCCCGCCGTGGACTTCTTCGAGCACCGGCACATCCCGTTTTCGAGCACCGGCACATCCCGTTCGTGGTGGCCGTCAACTGCTTCGCCGACGCACGGACGTACGGCGCACGCGAAGTGTCACGAGCCCTCGACCTCGACCGTGGCACCCCCGTGGTGCTGTGCGACGCACGGGACCGCGACTCAGGAAAGGAGGTGCTGATCCGACTGGTCGAGTACGCCGGGCGCCAGCATGCCGCCCGGCTGCTCGACTCGGTGGGGTGACGCGGGGGCGGGACAACCGGGCGGCTGTGCCCGTGGTGAGGCGGACACGTCGGCGTGCGCGAGCACCTTGAAGGCGCATCGAGGCTGAATGCCGTCCACGCACGACGCCACACGCCCGTCACGTGCGAGATGACGCCCCTTGACACTGCCCTACACGGTGTTGAACACCAGGTCATCCCCTTCGCGAAGGAGCCGGACCGGTGCGAAGCCAGGGCTGCCGCCGGTCCTGGTGATCGACAACTTGCCGGTGCGGGACGCCGTGCGGGACGAGGGCCCGCCACCGGCCATCGGTCATCTTCTGTGCCATGTCCCCTTCATGCTTGCCGGGATGCCGGAGGTGGGGAAGGCTGACAGGTCAGATCCTCCAGCCAGGGGGAGGGACGCAGGGGGAGAAGGGATCATGGCGCAGAACACGGGGCTCGGCTGGCTCCTCGACGACCTGACGAAGCGAGTGGAACATGTCCGGCACGCGCTGGTGCTGTCCAACGACGGGCTCGTGACCGGGGCGAGTTCGGACCTGCAGCGCGAGGACGCCGAACATCTGGCGGCCGTCTCGTCCGGCCTGCACAGCCTGGCCAAGGGCTCGGGTCGCCACTTCCACGCGGGCAACGTACGCCAGACGATGATCGAGTTCGACGACGCGGTGCTGTTCGTGACCGCCGCGGGCGAGGGTAGCTGTCTGTGTGTCCTCAGCTCGGCGCAGGCCGACATCGGTCAGGTCGCGTATGAGATGACACTGCTGGTGAACCGCGTCGGGGAGCATCTCGGCGTAGGCGCGCGCCATCCGGAGCGGACACCAGTCGTAGATCTCTGACCTGCAAAGACATTAGCGATTTCAGAGTTATCCACAGGCCGAGCGGGATGTGTGCCTCGCGAGCTACGGTTTTTTCACGAGCAATGACCAAGCACGGGGGAGAACCGCCATGACTGGCGACACGCACACCATTCCACAGCCTCGATCCGCTGCATCCGCCGCGCCCGCTCCACCAGGCGCGCCCGCCCCACCAACCGAGCTCGGCACATCCACCGCGCCCGGCTCCTTCGCTGCACCCGCCGACACCGTTGCGGAGCCGACCACCCCGGACGCGCAGCCATCCTCGCTCGCGCGCAGCAGCGCGGCACGCGAACTGGAGCTGAAACGCGGAGAGTTCGAACTGGCCGTCCTGCTCGGCCATATCCGCACGGTAGCCGACCCGGCGGGCGGACGCCGCCGCGTGTCACGCGAGGAGATCGGCCGGGTGCGCGCCACTCCTGGTTTCCCGGAGTCCTTGCGGGAGCAGATCGAGACCGTCGGGACCGCGGACGGCGCGGCTCTGATGGATATCACGCGGGACCGATTCACCCGCCTCGCCCGTGCGGGCGTGCTCACGCCGGTAAAATTCTACGTCAATCGCTACCGTGCCGTCGTCTGGCTCTATCTCGCCGAAGAGCTACGGCAGTTCGCCGCCGCCGAGATCAATGCCCCGCTGCTCAGCGGTCGCGCGCCGGACACGGTGCGCGCCCGTGTGGCGAGCGGGGCGGACCTGCGGGGCCGCACCTGGCGACGCCGCCAGGTCGGCCTCCTGCTCCGGCAGTTGGAAGACCCATGGGAGCGCGCCGCCGTCACCGCCTCGTTCCTCGACCCGATGCGGCTCGCGGGAGTGGCCAGGGACCCGTACGAACGCTCCTACCTGAACCGCCTCAGGCCGGATCCGCTCACCAGGGCCGCCCCCGACTCGCCGACGGCACGCGTCGTCGAGCGGATCACGACAGGGGACGACCCGGACGAGATCAGCTGGCTGCGGGCAAGCCTGACCCTGGGCCTGATGGAGGCCCGGCGGCAGCGCCCCGCTCCGCGGCCTGATCGGCCACCCACCGGGTCCACCAGCTCTCACACACACCCAGTGTCGAACCTGCATCCTGTACCGCACCCGCACCCGCACCTCGTACCGCACCCGGCGCCTCCGCTGCCGCCGCTGAGCCCCGTCCCCCTGCGTGACGGATCGGAGGCAGTGGACCCGCGAGTGAGCCGACCCGCAGGCACCGAGCCGAGCGTGGAGCCGCGAGGGTTGCTCAAGTGGCTTCGACGCAGGCGCGTTTAACCGTGGTGGTCAGATGGCGTAGCGCAGAGCGCGGGGAGCGGCGAGGAGCACCGGGAACGGCGAGCTGTTCACGGTGACCTGGGCGGAGAGAGCCGGGCGGTAGGAGCTAGACCGTCGCGTCGAGGTCCTCGGCGTAGTGCTCGATCGCCGGGCGGTATCCGATGATCTCCGGGTCCTGGCTTGTGGCGGCGAGCAGCTTCAGCAGGATCGCCACCGCGTCGTGGCTGTCGCCGGTGTTGTACAGCGCCATGGCCAGGAAGGTCTTGAGCGCTCCGTCGTCGGGGAACTCCGCGGACGCGTCACGAAGCGTGGCGACGGCCTCCGGATACTTGCCGAGGATCCGGTACGTGCTGCCGAGGCCAACCAGCGCCCCTCGGCGGTCGGCGTCCGAGAGACCCGGTTGCTGGATCGCGCGGAGGTAGTGCGGCAGCGCTTCGGCTTCGAGGCCGAGCGTGTCGTGCACCCAAGCCGTCTGGTACGCCACGTCCGCGTCGTCGGGGTGACGCTCGCTCAGGGCGAGCAGGAGGTCGCGGGCCTCCTCGCGGCGGCCGCTCTCGCGGAGTCGAACGGCCTGCGCCAGAACCTGGTCACGGCTGTCGCCCGACTGACCCTCCGCGCCGGTGCCTTCGCCCACGGTGGTGCTGTCGTTCACGCGCTGCTCCTGTCCCCACGTCGGCCCCCTCGGTATGGGGGAGCCGACCTCCCTGTCCCTGCCCCTCGGTGGGCCCGCCTGTTGAGGCAGAGCCCTGGCCCCCCACGTCAGGAGGAACCATGTTCCGTCAACCGAGCTTCCCCATCCGTCCCACCGAGGTCCGGGCCCAGTCTATGGATCAGGCCTCCGAGCCCGATGAGGTGCCCATGTGGCGGGGAGTGTGCGGGCGGAAAAGACCCTCCTGGACGACCGAGACGAGAAGCTTCCCCTCGCGGTCGTAGATGCGGCCGCGGGCCAGTCCGCGGCCCCCCGTCGCGATCGGCGACTCCTGGTCGTACAGGAACCACTCGTCGGCGCGGAAGGGACGGTGGAACCACATGGCGTGGTCGAGCGACGCCATGTCGAATCCACGCGGGCCCCACAGCGGCTCGACCGGGATGCGGACGGCGTCGAGGAGGGTCATGTCGCTGGCGTAGGTGAGCGCGCAGGTGTGCACGAGCGGGTCGTCGCCCAGCGGGCCGACGGCACGCATCCACACCGCGCTGCGCGGCTCGGCGTCCTTGACCTCCTCTGCGGTCCAGCGCAGCCGGTCCACATAGCGGATGTCGAAGGGCTGCCGCCGGGCCATGCGCTCCAGCTGTTCGGGGAGCGCGCCCAGGTGCTCCTTGATCTCCTCGGCGACCGTCGGGAGCGACTCCGGGTCGGGAGCGGTGAGACGCGGCGGGAGCTGGTGTTCGAAGGCGCCCTGCTCGGGCTGATGGAAGGAGGCGGTGAGATTGAAGATGGTGCGACCCTGCTGGACCGCCGTGACGCGGCGCGTGGTGAAGGAACGGCCGTCCCGCACCCGCTCCACCTGGTACACGATCGGCACGCCCGGGCGGCCGGGCCGCAGGAAGTACGCGTGCAGCGAGTGCACCGGGCGGTCGCCCTCGGTGGTGCGGCCCGCGGCGACCAGCGCCTGCCCGGCGACCTGCCCGCCGAACACGCGCTGCAGCGACTCCTGCGGGCTTCGGCCGCGGAAGATGTTGAGCTCGATCTGCTCCAGGTCCAGCAGATCGACCAGGCGGTCGGCGGGATTGTTCATGGCGGGTCCTCGACTCCTGTCCGGGAACGGGGTGCGGTCAGAGCTGGCCGACGTCCGTGATCCGGACGACGGCGCGGCCCTCCGCGTCGGAAGCCGCGAGATCGACTTCCGCGCTGATGCCCCAGTCATGGTCGCCGTTGGGGTCGGCGAACGTCTGGCGGACGCGCCAGAGACCGTGCTCGGAGTCCTCCTCGATGCGCAGCAGCTTGGGGCCGCGCGCGTCGGGGCCGGTGCCGAGGTCGTCGTACTCGTCCCAGTACTTGTCCATGGCCTCGCCCCAGGCGTCCGCGTCCCAGCCGGACTCCTCGTCCAGCTCGCCCAGCTCCTCCACATGGTCGAGGGCGGCGAGCTCGACCCGGCGGAAGAGCGCGTTGCGCACGAGGACGCGGAAGGCGCGGGCGTTGGCTGTGACCGGCTTGACCTGGTCGGCTTTCTCCTGGGCCTCCTCGGCCGTCATCTCCTCCGGATTGGCGAGCTGCTCCCACTCGTCGAGGAGGCTGGAGTCGACCTGGCGGACCATCTCGCCGAGCCAGGCGATCAGGTCCTCCAGGTCCTCGGACTTCAGATCGTCCGGGATGGTGTGCTCCAGGGTCTTGTACGCGCTCGCGAGGTAGCGAAGCACGATGCCCTCGGTGCGGGCGAGCTCGTAGAACGAGGTGAACTCGGTGAAGGACAGCGCCCGCTCGTACATGTCCCGGATGACGGACTTCGGGGACAGGGGATGGTCGCCGACCCAGGGGTGGCTGGTGCGGTACGTGTTGTACGCGTGGAAGAGGAGCTCCTCCTGCGGCTTGGGGTAGGAGATGTCCTGCAGTCGCTCCATCCGCTCCTCGTACTCGACGCCGTCGGCCTTCATCTGTGCCACGGCTTCCCCGCGCGCCTTGTTCTGCTGGGCGGCGAGGATCTGACGGGGGTCGTCGAGGGTGGACTCCACGACGGAGACCATGTCGAGGGCGTACGAGGGCGACTCGGGGTCGAGCAGTTCGAACGCGGCGAGGGCGAAGGTCGACAGCGGCTGGTTGAGCGCGAAGTCCTGCTGCAGATCGACGGTCAGACGCACGATGCGGCCGGTGGCGTCCGGCTCGTCCAGCTTCTCGACCACGCCGCCGTCGAGCAGCGAGCGGTAGATGGCGATGGCGCGGCGGATGTGGCGCAGCTGCTGCTTGCGCGGCTCGTGGTTGTCCTCCAGAAGACGACGCATCGCCTCGAAGGCGTTGCCGGGACGAGCGATCACCGAGAGGAGCATGGTGTGGGTCACACGGAAGCGCGAGGTCAGCGGCTCAGGCTCGGAGGCGATGAGCTTCTCGAAGGTGCTCTCGGTCCACCCCACGAAGCCCTCGGGCGCCTTCTTGCGCACCACCTTGCGGCGCTTCTTCGCGTCGTCGCCCGCCTTGGCCAGGGCCTTCTCGTTCTCGATGACGTGCTCGGGCGCCTGCGCCACGACGAAGCCGGCCGTGTCGAAGCCCGCGCGCCCGGCACGGCCCGCGATCTGGTGGAACTCGCGCGCCCGGAGCGTGCGCACGCGGTTGCCGTCGTACTTGGTGAGCGCGGTGAACAGGACGGTGCGGATCGGGACGTTCACCCCGACGCCGAGGGTGTCCGTACCGCAGATGACCTTGAGGAGCCCGGCCTGGGCGAGCTTCTCCACGAGCCGCCGGTACTTGGGCAGCATGCCGGCGTGGTGGACGCCGATGCCGTGCCGTACGTACCGCGAGAGGTTGCGGCCGAACTTGGTGGTGAAGCGGAAATTGCCGATCAGCTCGGCGATCTGGTCCTTCTCCGCGCGCGTGCACATGTTGATGCTCATCAGCGACTGCGCCCGCTCCACGGCCTGCGCCTGTGTGAAGTGCACGATGTAGACCGGGGCCTGCTTGGTGTCGAGGAGCTCGGTGAGCGTCTCGGTGATGGGCGTCAGGCGGTACTCGTACGACAGCGGGACCGGGCGGGTCGCGGAGCGGACGACCGAGGTGGGGCGGCCCGTGCGACGGGTGAGGTCCTTCTCGAACATCGAGACGTCGCCGAGCGTGGCCGACATGAGGATGAACTGCGCCTGCGGAAGTTCGAGCAGCGGGATCTGCCAGGCCCAGCCGCGGTCCGCCTCCGCGTAGAAGTGGAACTCGTCCATCACGACCTGGCCGATGTCGGCGTCCTTGCCGTCGCGCAGCGCGATCGAGGCGAGCACCTCGGCGGTGCAGCAGATCACCGGGGCGTCGGCGTTGACGGAGGCGTCGCCGGTGAGCATGCCGACGTTCTCCGTGCCGAAGACCTTGCACAGCTCGAAGAACTTCTCCGACACCAGCGCCTTGATCGGAGCGGTGTAGAAGGTGACCTCGTCACGGGCGAGCGCCGCGAAGTGCGCGCCCGCGGCGATCATGCTCTTGCCGGAGCCGGTGGGTGTCGACACGATCACGTTCGCGCCGGAGACCACCTCGATCAGCGCCTCCTCCTGGTGCGGATAGAGGGTGATGCCGCGCTCCTGAGCCCAGCCTTCGAAGGCTTCGTAAAGGGCATCGGGGTCGGCGTCCGGCGGCAGCTGATCGATAAGGGTCACACCCCCATCTTGCCTCCCTTTCGACCCGATCCGGGAACCGGACGCCCGTACGAAGATCACGAACGCTACGCTGTCTCGCCAACGGGGCGTCAGAACTACAGAAATGGGGCGGGCAGCAGCGATGATGGGACCGGCACACTCTCTGTCGGGGGCGGCGGCCTGGTTGGGGGTGGGCGCGGCCACGGCGGCCGCCGGGCATGCGATGCCCTGGCCGGTGCTGCTCGTCGGCGCCTTGATCTGCGCCGGGGCGGCACTCGCACCCGACCTCGACCACAGGTCGGCGACCATCTCGCGCGCCTTCGGCCCGGTCTCCCGGGGCCTGTGCGAGATCGTCGACAAGCTCTCGTACGCCGTCTACCGGTCGACCCGCAAGGCCGGCGACCCGCGGCGCTCCGGTGGGCACCGCACGCTCACGCACACGTGGGTGTGGGCGGTGCTGATCGGCGCGGGCTCGTCGGTGCTCGCGGTCGTCGGTGGACGCTGGGCGGTGCTCGCGCTGCTCTTCGTGCATATGGTGCTCGCCATCGAAGGTCTGCTGTGGCGGGCGGCCCGCGGGTCGAGCAGCGACGTGCTGGTGTGGCTGCTCGCGGCGACCAGCGCGTGGATCATGGCCGGTGTGCTGGACAAACCGGGCAACGGTTCGGACTGGCTGTTCACGGGGTCGGGCCAGGAGTACCTGTGGCTGGGTCTGCCGGTCGTCCTGGGGGCGCTGGTGCACGACATCGGGGACGCGCTGACCGTGTCCGGCTGCCCGATCCTCTGGCCCATCCCGATCGGGCGGAAGCGCTGGTATCCGGTGGGGCCGCCGCGGGCGCTGCGGTTCCGGGCCGGGAGCTGGGTCGAGCTGAAGGTGCTGATGCCGGTGTTCATGCTGCTCGGGGGAGTGGGCGGCGCGGCCGCGCTCAACTTCATCTGAGGCCGTCGCTTCATCTGAGGCCGTCGCCGTCGCCGTCGCCGTCTCGGTCCCTGTCCCAGTCCCTGACTCTGCTCCTGTGTCTGTCCTTGCTTCTGGGGCTGCTCCTGGTGCTGGGGCCGTGCCGTCTCCGATGGGGCGGTGAGGTGGCGGGGGTGTGCCGTCTCTGCCGGCGCGGTGAGCGCCCTGGTGCCAGTCGGCCGTCATCGCCGCGAGCGGCGTACCACGGCTCACCGGTAGTCAGGGGAGCGCTCGCTCGCCGGGTCCCCGGCCCGTCGGCTCGCCCGCTCTCTCGTCCTGATCCACACCGCCAGGACCAGGCACGCGGTGAGGCACCCGAGTGCGGTGATCCGCAGGGCCGTGTCGGCGGCCGCCTCGGAGCCCACGCCGCCGTCCTGACTCGTGACGGCCCCGGCAAGGCCCACCCCGAGACCGGCCGCCACAGTGATGACGGTCTTGGTGACCCCGGACGCCTCGCCGGCCCGCTCGGGGCGGATCACCGCCTGCGTGGCGATCAGGGTCAGCGAGTTGGCCACGCCGAGGACCGCGCCGCCCGCGACGGCGACGGCCAGGTACACCGCGAGGGAGGACGCCCAGGACAGACACCCGAGGACGAGCGCCCCCGCGCTCAGGCACCCCAGCATCAGCCGCGCCGCCGCCCGCGACGGCACCCGACCGGCGAGCGGCCCCGCGAGCGCCATCGCCAGCGCCGGCGCGAGGAACGCGGCACCCGCCACGGCAACGGACAGGTCCCACTGCCCCTGGAGGGTCAGGGGGACGACGAACAGGAACATCACGGTCGCGGTGTTGGCCGCCGCGCCGGTGAGGGTGAGCGCCATGAAGGGGCCGTTGCGGAAGAGGCTCAGTTCCACGAGTGGGTGGGCGACGGCGCGTTCACGGCGCACGAACAGGGCGAGCAGGACCAGGAGGACCACCGTGCCGCACAGGACGAGGGGCCACCGCCAGTCGCGGCCGCGGTCGATGAGGACGCTCAGTGCCGCGAGCGCGGCGGTGGCGGTGAGCAGGCCGCTCCAGTCGACGGTGCGGGGTGCGCTGGTGTCGTAGCTCTCGGCCGTGCGGGCGGCGCAGAGCGCGCCGAGGGCGGCGAGGGGCACGTTGATCCAGAAGATCGCCCGCCAGGACACCGCCTCGGTGAGGAGGCCGCCGATGAAGGGTCCGCAGGCCGTGGCGATGCCGCCGATGCCGAGGGCCAGGCCGGTGGCGCGGCCGCGCAGCTCGGCCGGGTAGACGTTGGTCAGCAGCGACAGACCCACCGGCATGATCATGGCGGCGCCCGCGCCCTGCGCCACCCGGGCGCCGACGAGGACGGGCAGCGTCGAGGCGAGCGCACAGACGAGCGACGACAGACCGAACAGGGCGAGCCCGGCGACGAGCAGCCGTCGGCGGCCGAAGAGATCGCCCAGGCGGCCCGCGCCCAGCATCAGGGTGCCGGTGGACAGCAGATATGCGCTGATCACCCACTGCAGACCGTCCCCGCCGGCGTGGAGGTCGCGGCCGATCTGCGGGAGTGCGAGGTTCAGCCCGAACGAGTCGAGCTGGATGCAGAACACCCCGATGGACATGGCGAACAGCGCCCATCGGCGGGTGGCGTGCGGTGGGGAAACGGCACTGTCGGCCTTCGCGTGCGTGGTCTTCACGCTCGTGCGCCCCTCCATGCTCGCGTGCTCCACGCTCGTGTGCTCCACGCTCGTGCGCTCCTCCACGCTCTTGTGTTCCTCCACGCTCTTGTGTTCCTCGTCATCACGGCCCTGGCCTCCTCTTGGTCCTGGTGCTCACGGCTTTGGACTCCGCTGGCGCGCTGCTGTCGGTGCTGTCTTCCGTGGCGTCCGGGCAGCGCGCGTCATGGTCGTCGCCGCACGGCCGTACGGCGGTTGAGGTGCTGGCGGTGGGGGATTGGCGCAGCCGGAGAAGGCCCCGGGGCAGGGGGCGTCGCTGCTCGAAAGCGTGGAGGGAGGGAAGAAGCGGAAGCCGGAAGGGGGGGGCGGGCTGTCCGCGAAAGGGCTTGAGGCGCCTCGTCGTTGGGGCCGTGCGAGCGGGTCGCCCCTGCTCAGGTCCACGGCTCGACAGCCCGACGAGCGGCTGAAGCAACATCACCGTAACTGAGGCCGATGCGCTTGCCAACCCCGTCCGGCGCGCCCGGTCGCGCCGTCCCGGCGGGCCTGGTTCTGCCATTGCCTATGTGCCGTAGAGAGGGAGGAAGCTCCGCAATTCGGCGCCGCGAGGGCCGTATTCAGCCATCAAGGGCGGGAACGTGGACGTCCGTTCGGTGCGGTGGTGCGCGGCGGGCGACAGCCCGTCGGCGCGCAGCTGTTCGGCCCGTCGTGGCATGGGCGAAGCACCAGGTCAGTGGCGCGCGAACGGCTCGCCGCGCGCCCTCACTCCGACCACGGGCGGTACGCCGCGCGACAGGTGTGTCACCAAACGTGGCACCCGGCCGCCTTCGCGATGACCTTCACCTCGTCTGCGCATGCGCGGCCTGGGGCGCTGCCGCGAAAAGCCGGAAACGTGCGGATCCTTGACAGCGCGGCCTGAATCCGACCCCGGGGTGTTGGCTGCCGCTTCAACCTCCTGTTAGTACTTTCATGCGGCAATGAACGGCAGTCGCGGGATGTTTGTCTCCACGCCTCCCCAGGGCGTTCCGGGCTGCCCGAAAATGCTGTGGTGAGTCTCGACGCAAGCAATTCCTGCACTTCTCCCCACGGACTCAGGCGGATGTGATGTCGTTAGACGCGCAGGAGATCGTTACGCCGGTGAGGCAGGTGGCGCGGACCCGCAGGACGCGCTACAAGGCCGAAATAGCAGCCGTCTCCCCGGAATCGAGCAGGGGTACCTTCGAGCAGCACGACACCTGTTTTCTCGGAGTCAGCCTTGAGAACAGCAACTTCACCACACCGAAACTCGCGAGCATGGTCAAGTGGATATCGCGGAGGTTCGACCGCTGCACCGTGCTCGTCGGTGACAGCATTCACCGGCTCACCCTGGAATCGACCCAGGGCATGGCCCCCGACGCGGCCCGGAGCAGGGCGCTGGAACTCGGTCGCTGTTTCGAGCAGACCTCGGGGGAGATCTTCGACGAGTACCGGGAGAGCACCGACTTCACCCTGCTGACCTGCGGTGAGGTGCAGACCTGGGCGGAGTACGGCGACTTCCACAACAAACTGCGGGCGTTCTTCGAGGAGAACGACACGTTTCGCACGTCGGTGGAGTCGTTCGGGCACGCCTATCACCGGAAGCGGGCCTGCGGGATCAGCGAGGCCGAGTGGGACAGGCGCATCCGCATGTCCAGTGACTACTTCCTGGAGGAGTTCGCCGTCTTCGCCTGCCTCACCGGGCGGGGGCTTCCCGTCATGGTCTACCCGGGCTCGTTCAGCACGCTGTCCGAGATAGCGCAGGGAGCGCATCCCGGTGCGCTCGATGAGCTGCGTGAACTCATCGTGGTTTCCCTCCATCTGAAAGGCCGGTGAATGGTGAGCGCGGCACCCCGAGCCCATGGCCTCGTCCCCGAGATACGACGCGGCAAGATATACAAAGACGTCTACGCGAAGCGCTCACCAGGTCGGCCCGCACTCGGCGCTGCGCAACTCGAAAGGGCCCGCGTCGTCGACGGAGTCCTTGACTTCGGTGATTCCGCGACCCGTAATCGCGCATTCCGTGACGGCGTTTTTCTCCTGGAGATCCCCGGCGGGATCGACGTGGCCGCGGGCGACGCCTTCGCCCGGCAGTTCTACGAGGGTCCGGCCGCCACGCCCTACGGCCGGTTCCGTGACATCGGCAGCGACCAGTTCGGCGACCCGCTCCTCGGCTTCCACCAACGCGTCAACCAGATCGAGCAGTTCCTCCTGGAGCGGCGCTTCTGGAGCGCCGGCTATCCGGCGGAGATCGCCGCGCTCGGCGAGGCGCTCACCCGGCTCGCCCGGGCCGTGCTGTGCTCCGTGCTCACTCACGTGGGCATCCCCGAGCGCGACTGGCGCCGGGCGACCGGAGGCTGCTCGCGGGCCGAGGGCTCGTACCACCTGACGTTCAATCACTACCGGCCCGCGCGTGAGGAGATCGGGCTCAGCTCCCACAAGGACGACGGTTTCCTCACCATCCTGCGGACGACCGCCCCCGGGCTCGAAGTCAGCCGCGAGGACCACTGGGAGACCGTCCCGGCCGATCCCGGCTGCTTCATCGTCAACTTCGGCCTGTCCATGGAGATCCTCACCGCGAGCAGCCGCATGCCCGTCGCCGCGATCATGCACCGGGTCGCGCGCCAGCAGGACGACCGCTCCAGCTTCGGGCACTTCAGCTCCAGCGGCTGCCTGCCCGGCGAGGACGAGGGCATCTACCGCTACGTACACGGCAGCGGCCTCGAGCGGGTCTGCGGCTCGCGTGAGCTCATCGACGAGAACGACTACGAGATCTACGCGGGCACCGACGCGCCCGAACCCGGCACGCCCGAACCCCATGTGCCCGAGCCTGACGCGCCTGAATCCGACGCGTCCCAACCCGGCGGCCAGCCCGAGGCCTCCGCCCCCTCGCGAGGCACCCCCGGACCGTCCGCCCCGCCGGAAGGCGACCGCCGATGACCGCCCCGCCCCTGACCCTCCAGCGCGCGGTCGTCGACGACGACCGGCTGGCCTTCGACGCCCCCGACGGTCTGCCCCGCGCGCTCCGTGACGGCTGCTTCCTGCTCGGCATCCCCGCCGGATTCGACCCGGGCCCCGGCATCACCCTGTGCCGCGAGTTCTACCGCGCACCCGATGACGGCCCCGGGGTGACCCGCGCCTACCGCGGATTCAGCGCGCTCGACGGCATCTACTTCGACCGCGAGCACTTCCAGACCGAGCACCTGCTCATCGACGGCCCCGGCCGCGCCCGCCACTTCCCGCCCGAACTGCTCACCATGAGCGAGAAGATGAGCGCCCTGACGCTCCTGGTGCTGCGCTGCGCCATGACCGAGCTCGGCATCGCGCCGGAGCGGTGGAGCGAGATCACCGGCGGCGCTGTCGACGGCCACGGCACCCACTGGTTCGCGGCCAACCACTACCGGTCCGAGCGCGCCCAACTGGGCTGCGCCCCGCACAAGGACACCGGGTTCGTCACCGTCCTCTACAACGAGGAACCCGGCCTTGAGGCCTTTGTCGACGGCGCCTGGGTGCCCGTCGACCCCCTGCCCGGCCACTTCGTCGTGAACTTCGGCGGCGCCTTCGAGCTGCTCACCGCCGCCCTGCCCCACCCCGTGAAGGCGATCCTGCACCGGGTCAGACAGTGCACCCCGGCACCGGGTGCGGCGGACCGCTTCTCCTTCGCGGCCTTCGCCAACCCGCCCGCCACCGGTGACCTCTACCAGGTCCACGCGGACGGATCCGCGGCCGCCGTCCGCAGCTCCGCCGACTTCCTGCGCGAGTTCAACGAGCAGACCTGGTCCGACCGGCACGCCGACTTCGGCATCGCCCGGCCCGAGGCCGTCGCCGCCGACGCGGGCGGTCCGTCATGAAGGTCTCCGCCGACAGCAGCCCCGCGCTGAGCGAGCCCCGCCCCACCCCCCGAGGCCCCCGCCCCATCCCCCTCCCCAACGGCCCCGCCGCCCCCTTCCCCGGCGTGCTCGCCCACCACCCGGGCCCCAGCCGCCTGCACGGGCACGCCCCGGCGTTCCACGAGGCGACCGTCGTCCGCGGCGAGCCCGCGTCGCAGTACTTCCGCGACTCCGGCATCAGCGCCCTCGCGGAGGAGAACGGCGGCCTGTGCACGTTCTGGCTGGGGGAGCGGCTAGCCGTCTACCAGATCACCAACACCGCGCTCGCCGGCGACGACGTCCTCGCGCCGTCGACCGACGCCAACCGCGAGCTGTTCGGCGACTTCATGGGCTCCCTGCCCCACGACCACCCGGACCGCCCGGCGAAGCGGGCCGCCGTCGAACGCTCCCTCGGCAGCGCCAAGTTCGTCGAGGGCATCGCCCCCGACATCCGGCGCCACACCGCCGACCACCTCGCCCGCGCGGCGGGCCGGCCCACCCCGCTGGACGACTTCACGCTGTCCCTGACGGCGTACGTCGACAGCATGATCCCCGGTGTCCTCGACCTCACCCAGCGGCCCCTGCCCGCCTATCTGCACTCGGCGGATTACGGCCGCGTCGTGCGGGGCTTCTTCGACCTCGCGTCCGACGTCATCGCCAACGACAACCCGCGGGCGATGCGCGAGTTCGACGTCATCGTCCCCTTCGTGCGCGACCTTCTGACGGCCAACTTCGACGCCCTGGCCGCCGCGCCCGCGTCCAATATGATCCGGCGCTATTTCGCGCTGTGGGAGCAGCCCTTCACCCGCGCGGCCGTGGCCGCCCTGGACACCGCCCGCGTGAAGGAACTCGGCACGGTCATCGTGGCGGCGTACGACACCACGGCCCTGAGCCTGATGTGGGCGCTCGGGTACGTGGAGGCGGATCCGGAGGTGAAGGCGGCCGTCACGGCGGAGGCCAGGAATCCGCGGTGCCCGGGCGTCGGCGCGACCCCGTCCGTGATCGACCTCGCCGTCCTGGAGGCCGTACGCCTCGGCGGCTCCAACCCCAGCGCCCTGTGGCGCCGTACGACCGAGCCGTTCACGCTGCACCACCGGGGCGCGACCGTGACCGTGCCGTCGGGCACCATGCTGTGGCTGGACCGGAGGCAGGCCAACCGCGACCCCGCGGTGTTCCCCGAGCCCTGCCGCTTCGCCCCCGCCAACATCCAGGCGATCGTGCGCTCCGGGCGTGAGACGGTCTCGTCGCTGCTCTCCCGAGGCCGGTACGAGATCAACTCGTTCAGCATGGTCAACGCCGAGCGGAACCCGCGGAAGTGCCCCGGGCGGCTGTTCTCGGTGCGCATGCAGTCCCTGATCCTCACGGAGCTGTACGGCCACTACGGAGTCGACCTCCAGGGCACCGACCTCCGGCTGAAGCAGCACGCCTCCATGCCGCGGCCCGCACAGCCGGGAACGCTCACCCTCCAGCGCCACAGGGAGCCGACGCCATGACCACCCACCACTCCGAGACGGCGCGGGCCCCGGTCAGCCTGCCCGCGATGCCCGGCGAGCGCGAGGCGCTCGCCTCGTACCCGCCGATCGCCCTGGAACGGTCCCGGCTCGACGGTGACGAGCTGGAATTCGAGCGGCCCGGCGGGTTCGACCGCGCGCTGGCGCAGGGGTTCTTCCTGCTGCGCATCCCCGACGGGCTCGACACCGAGGCAGGGGACCGGTTCGCCGCGCACTTCCACGAGGACCGGGTGGGGGACGACCTGGACCGCTACCGCGGCTTCCGCGCGTTCCCGGTGCCCGGCGCGTATCAGGGCTACTTCGACCGTGAGCACGACCAGTGGGAGAACTTCTACATCGAGCGGGCCAACTGGGCGCTCCTTCCCAAGGAGGTCGCCGCGCTCGGGCACGGGATGACCGGGCTCGGCGTCGCCGTCCTGCGGGCCGTCCTGCGGCACCTGGACATCCCGCGGGACCTGTGGGGCGAGGTGTCGGGAGGGCTCACGGACGACCGCGGCCACCAGATGCTCGCGTTCAACCACTTCCGCTCCGAGAAGGAGACGCGCGGCTGCAAGTTCCACCGCGACTCGGGCTGGGTGACGGTGCTCCGCTCCGTCGAACCGGGCCTGCTCGGGCTCATCGAAGGAGAGCTCGGCGCCATCAACCCCGAACCCGGCCACTTCATCGTGAACTTCGGCAGCTCCCTCGAAGTGCTCACCGAGAACCTGCCCCGGCCCGTGCGCGCCAACGTGCACGGCGTCGTCTCCACCGAGCGGCCCGCCGGGCGCCCGGACCGGACCTCGTACGTGACGTTCCTGGACTCCCGTCTCGACGGCACCGTCTACCGGCTCGAAGGGGGCACGGCACGGCCCGTGCAGTCCGTCGCCGACTTCGCCGTCCAGGAGGTGAGCCGTACCTATGACGACCAGGGCGCCCTGTGAGCGCCGCGGAGGCAGGACCGGCGCAGTGACCCACCAGACCAGGCACACCAGGGGAGCAGCAGGATGACGACGGACACCGCAGGCACGCACGCCGTAAGCGAGGACACCCACCTCACGCTGCCCGCCGCCGCGGTCGACGGGGGCCGGCTGCGGTTCGCCACGTCGGACGGCGCCGACGAGGCCCTCAGCCTCGGCGCGTTCAACCTGGCCGTGCCCGACGGCCTCGACGTGAGCGCGGGCCTCGCCTTCTGCCGCAGCTTCTACCAGCCCGCGAGCGGCGACCCGCACGACCGCCACCGCGGCCACCGCGAGCACGGCCACCCCGCCTCCCAGCTGGGCTACGAGGACCGCCCCGACCAGGTGGAGCAGCTCCAGCTGGAGAGCCGGCTGTGGCAGGAGTACCTGCCCGACGAGGTGACCGCGGTGCTGCGGCGGATGCGGGACCTCACCCTGGACACCCTGTACGGCGTCTTCGACGCGGCGGGAGTGCCCGAGGAGGACCGCGAGCTGATCACCGGCGGCGCCCGGCAGGACACCGGCCTGTGCTACACCACGGTCAACCACTACCGCGCGGGCCTGAGCGACCGGGCGGGGATCGTCGAGCACTCCGACAGCGGGTTCATCACCACGATCTGCACCGACCAGCCCGGCTACGAGATCCTCCACCGGGGCCGCTGGCTTCCCGTCCGGGAGCGCCCGGGACACTTCACCGTCAACCTCGGCGACGCCTTCCGGGTCCTGACCAGAAAGCTGCCGCGGCCGGTGACCGCCGTCTACCACCGCGTCCCCGAACTGCGCCCGGACGCGGGCGCCCCGGACCGCTCCTCGTTCACCATCTACATGGGTCCCCGCTACGACATGTCCCTCTACCAGTACGACACGAGGGGCACGCTGCACGAGTACCAAGGCTTCCGTGACTTCTCCGTGGAGAAGGCGGGCAAGCTCGGCTACGAGTTCCACTCCCGCATATGAGCACGGCGCGGGAACACCCGACGACGGCCCGGCCGCACGACTGGCAGCTGGCCGAACTGCGCGATGGAGAACTGCACTTCACCCACCCGGACGGGCTGCGGCGCGCGCTGCGGGACGGCTTCTTCTACGTCGCGCAGCCCGCGGGCATGGACCTGTCCGCCGGAGACCGGTTCGCCCGCTCCTTCTACCTCCCCCGGCAGGAGCGGACGGACCTTCAATCGGACCCCTACCGAGGGTTCCAGCGCTGGACGCCCGAGCGGCTGGGCCGCCACCAGGGGTACTTCTGCCGCGACGCCGACCAGACCGAGCAGTTCTTCCTGGAGAGCGCCTGGTGGGAGCGGGTCTACCCGGCCGCGCTCGCCCGGCAGGCCGCCGCCATGCGGGACTTCGCCCTCGACGTGCAGCGCGCGGTTCTCAGGCGTCTCGACCTGCCCCGCGCCCTGTGGGACGAGGCCACGGGACACAGCCTCACCCCGCACGGCACACACACCCTCACCTTCAACCACTTCCGCCCCGAAGTGGCCGCGCGGGGCCTGAACGTCCACAAGGACTCCGGCTGGGTGACGGTGCTGCGTTCCACGGAGCGCGGCCTGGAGGTCGACAGGGACGGCGGCTGGCACCCCATCGACCCGGTCCCGGGCACCTTCATCGTGAACTTCGGCTGCGCGATGGAGATCCTGACCCGGTCGACGGCGACCCCCGTGGCCGCCGTCGCCCACCGTGTGGTGCGCCAGCCGCACACGGAGGGCACCAAGCCCGACCGCTTCTCCTACGCGCTGTTCGTCGACAGCAGCCTCGACGACACCGTCTGTCCGGGCCTGTTCACCTACGAGCCGGTCACCGGGCTCCGCCTGGAGACGGGGTTCGGGACGTTCCTGGAGGACATCCTCGACAACACCTACCGGGAGGACACCCAAGGGCTCTACTGACCCGGCGTGTGGCCCGGGGAGGGGGCGGGTCACACGCCGGTACGGCACCGGACGGCCCCCTCTCTCCCACCCGTGCCAGGACCCCTCACCCGTGCCACGACCGCCACAGTGCCGCGTACGCCCCGTCCGCGCGCACCAGGTCGTCGTGGCTGCCCAGCTCGCTGATGCGGCCGTTCTCGACCACGGCGATGACGTCCGCGTCGTGTGCGGTGTGCAGGCGGTGGGCGATGGCGACCACCGTGCGGCCGTCCAGGACGCGGGCGAGCGAGCGCTCCAGGTGGCGCGCCGCGCGCGGGTCGAGGAGCGAGGTCGCCTCGTCGAGGACCAGCGTGTGCGGGTCGGCGAGGACCAGCCGGGCGAGGGCGATCTGCTGTGCCTGCGCGGGCGTGAGCCCGAACCCGCCCGAGCCGACCTCCGTGCCGAGGCCGTCGTCGAGCCCGCGCGCCCAGCCGTCGGCGTCGACCGCGCCGAGCGCCGCCCACAGCTCGGCGTCCGTCGCCCCGGTCCTGGCGAGCAGCAGATTGTCGCGCAGCGAGCCCACGAACACGTGGTGCTCCTGGTTGACGAGCGCCACATGGGTGCGTACGTCCTCCGCGGGCATCCGCATCAGTTCGGCGCCGCCGAGCGTCACCTGGCCGGTGCGCGGACCGTAGATCCCGGCGAGGAGCCTGCCGAGCGTGGACTTGCCCGCGCCGGAAGGACCGACGAGCGCGATACGCGAGCCGGGCTCGACGGCGAGTGACACCGCGCGCAGCACGTCGACGCCCGGGCGGTAGCCGAAGTGCACGTCGTCGGCGAGGACGTCGCGGCCGTCCGGCGCCACGGACGGATCCCCGGCGTCCGGTTCGATGTCGCGGACGCCCACGAGCCGGGCCAGCGAGACCTGGGCCACCTGCAACTCGTCGTACCACCTGAGAATGATGCCGATCGGGTCGACGAGCATCTGCGCGATCAGCGCGCCCGTCGTCAGCTGGCCCACGCCGATCCAGCCCTGCAGGACGAACACACCGCCGACCATCAGGACCGCGAGCAGCACGGTGACGTGCGTGGCGCTGATGACGGGGAACAGGACGGAGCGCAGGTACAGCGTGTACCGCTCCCAGGCGGTCCACTCCTTGATGCGCCGCTCCGACAGGGCGATGCGGCGCGCGCCGAGCCGGTGCGCCTCCACGGTGCGGCCCGCGTCGACGGTCTCGGCGAGCGCCGCGGCCACCGCCGCGTACCCGGCGGCCTCCGAACGGTACGCCGACGGGGCGCGCTTGAAGTACCAGCGGCAGCCCGCGACGAGGAGCGGCACCGCGATCAGCAGCGCGGGCGCCAGCGGCGGCGCGGTGACGGCGAGGCCGCCGATCAGGAGCGCCGCCCACACCACGCCGATGGCGAGCTGCGGGACGGCCTCCCGCATCGCGTTCGCGAGCCGGTCGATGTCCGTCGTGATCCGCGACAGGAGGTCGCCGGTGCCCGCGCGCTCCAGGACGCCCGGCGGCAGGCCCACCGACCGGACGAGGAAGTCCTCGCGCAGGTCGGCCAGCATCTGCTCGCCGAGCATCGCGCCGCGCAGCCGCACCTGGCGTACGAAGACCGCCTGCACGACCAGGGCGAGCGCGAACACGCCGACGGTGCGCTCCAGATGGATCTCGCGCGCCCCGTCCGACACGCTCTCGACGAGGTCGCCGAGCAGGTACGGGCCCGCCATCGAGGCGACGACGGCGAGTGTGTTCACCGCGATCAGCAGCGCGAAGGCCTTGCGGTGGCGCCGGAAGAGCTCGCGCACATAGGCCCGCACGGTCGCGGCGCCGCCGACGGGCAGCGTCTCCGCGGTCGTCGGGGCCGCCGGGTCGTACGCGGGCGGCGACAGGCCGATCATGCCGTCTCCTCGATCGGGATGGTGTGGGTGAGGTCAGGAGCGCCGCCGGAGGTGGTGCCGTGCGCGGACTCCTCGTCGGTCTCACGGGTCACCACCGCGCGGTACCGCGGCTCGCCGACGACGAGGGCGCGGTGCTCGCCGACCGCGGCGACCTCGCCGTCGTGCAGGAACACGACGCGGTCGGCGCGGTCGAGCAGCAGCGGGGACGAGGTGAGCAGCACCGTCGTACGGCCCGCGCGCAGCTCGCGCAGGCCGTCCGCGATCCGCGCCTCGGTGTGCGAGTCGACGGCGGAGGTCGGCTCGTCGAGCACGAGCACTTCCGGGTCGGTGACCAGGGACCGGGCGAGTGCGAGGCGCTGGCGCTGGCCGCCGGACAGCGAGCGGCCGCGCTCGGTGAGGTGGGCGTCCATCGGGTCGTCCGCCACCGAGCCCTGCACGAGCGCGTCGAGCACGTCGGCGCACTGCGCGGCGGCCAGCGCGCTCGCGGCGCTCACCGCTCCCGACGCCGGTACGTCGAGCAGCGCGCTCAGCGTCCCGGAGAGCAGCACCGGGTCCTTGTCCTGTACGAGGACGGCGGTGCGGGCGGCGTCCAGCGGCAGCGCGTCGAGGGGTACGCCGCCGAGCCGCACGGATGCCGGGGCCGCGTCGGACGCCGGTGCCGGGTCCGTGCCGTCCGTCGACGCGGGGTCCGGGGCGTCCGCCGACGCCGGGTGCCCGCCGAGGCGTTCGGCAAGGCGCCCGGCCGCGTCCGGGTCGCCGCAGACCACGGCGGTGAGCCGCCCGGCCGGGGCGAGCAGTCCCGTCACCGGGTCGTACAGATCTCCGGCGGCGGCCTCGTGCGCCGTGTGCGTCCCTTCCGGGGCGTGGGTGCGCTCAAGGGACAGCACGCGGGCCGCGCGCTTCGCCGAAGGACGCGAGAAGGAGTACGCCATCGCGATCTCCTCGAAGTGCCGCAGCGGGTAGTTCAGGAGCATCACCGCGCTGTACACGGTGACCAGCTCGCCGACGGTGATCCGGCCCTCACGGGCCAGGTGCACGCCGTGCCAGACGAGGGCGATCAGGAGCAGGCCCGGCAGCAGCACCTGGACGGCGGTGATCACCGCCCACATGCGGGCGCTGCGCACCGCGGCGGCCCGCACCTCCTGCGAGGCGCGCCGGTAGCGCTCGAGGAACAGGTCCTCGCCGCCGATGCCGCGCAGCACCCGCAGGCCCGCGACGGTGTCCGACGCCAGCTCGGTCGCCCGGCCGGCCTTCTCCCGCTGGAGGTCGGCCCGCCGGGTCGCGCGCGGTAGCAGCGGCAGGACCGAGAGCGCGAGCACCGGTACGCCGACGGCGACGACGACGCCGAGCGCGGGCTGGTACACGACCAGGCCCACGCAGACCACGAGCACCGTGAGCGCGGCGGCGGCGAACCGCGAGACCGCCTCCACGAACCAGCCGATCTTCTCGACGTCGCCGGTGGAGACCGCGACGACCTCACCGGCGGCCACCCGCCGGGTGAGCGCGGCGCCGAGGGCGGCGGTCTTACGGGCGAGCAACTGCTGGACCCGGGCCGCCGCCGTGATCCAGTTGGTGACCGCGGTGCGGTGCAGCATGGTGTCGCCGCCCGCGATGGCGAGCCCGGAGAGCACGATGACGCCGCCCGCGGCCGCGAGCCGCGCGCCCGAGCCGTCGACGGCGGCCTGCACGGCGAGCCCGACCGTGTACGGCAGGGCGGCGATGCCGAGGAAGTGCAGCAGACCCCAGCCGAGCGCCTTGAGCTGGCCGCCGAGCTGGTTGCGGCCGAGCCAGAGCAGGAAGCGGGGACCCGAGCGGGCGTCGGGTTCGCCCGGATCGGCGTACGGAAGATCGCGAATCTGCATGACGTCCCAGCGGTTGGTGAGGGCGGCGCGGTCGCACGGCGTCGGTACGCGGCGGTGACGAACGGCGGTTACAAACCGTGCAAGGCTCGCCTCGCACCGTCGCCCGAAGCAAACGATTTTCCGTGGTCGGGCAAAGAGTCGGCCATTCCCGAGCCCGGCGCCCGGTCCTCGGCGGGGTGTCCGCGGGGCCGGTGCGACGATGGAGCGCATGCGTATAGCCGGTGTGGTGCGAACGGCGGCCGTGGCCGCCGCCTGCTCTGTCCTCTCCCTCGTCCTGACGTCGTGCGGCGGTGGCTCGGACGACGACGGCGCAGTCACGCGGCACGAGGGCGGTGACGGCGGCCGGAAGGCGGCCCGCCCCGCCGCGGACCCCCAGCGCATCCCGGGCGTCGGCGACCGCCTCCACTCCCGCATCCCGGGCGACGCGCGCCAGGTCGTCGCCGTGTACGGGGAGGACGAGGACTCGGCGAAGGCCACCGTGGTCCTCTACACGAAGGTGGATACGAAGGCGGGCGCGCAGCCAGGCACGAAGGCGGACGCCACCTGGAAGAAGACCCGCAGCTGGCCCGCCCACAACGGCAAGAAGGGCTGGACGCCGAACCATCACGAGGGCGACAAGCGCAGCCCCGTCGGCGTGTTCACGCTCAGCGACGCGGGCGGCGTCCTCGCCGACCCCGGCGCCAAGATCCCGTACACGCGGACCGCGTCCATCCAGGCCCCGCACTACTGGCCGAAGACGCACTGGCACGACTTCGACTACGTCATCGCCATCGACTACAACCGCGTCAAGGGCGCCCCGCCGAACGACCCGACGCGCCCCGAGGGCCAGGCCAAGGGCGGCAGCATCTGGCTGCACATGGACCACGGCAGCGGCACGTCGGGCTGCGTGAGCCTGTCGAAGTCAGGCATGGCGTATCTGCTGCGCACCCTCGACCCGGAGCAGCACCCGGTCGTGGTGATGGGGGACAAGGCGGCCCTCAGGACCTGAGAGCCGCCCTGACAAGGCTCCGTTCAGGACTCCTTGGGCTTCTCCGAGTCGACGCCCGGCCGTGCCTTCTGCCACAGGCCCCGGGTGAAGTCCGGTATCGCCTGCGGCGCGCCCTTCGCCTTGATCGAGGCGTGGCTCAGCGGCACCGGTGAGGTCCAGGTCGCCGCGTCGTACACGTCGAAGTCCGGGACGAGACCGAGCCGCATGCACTGCATCAGGCGGAACACCATGATGTAGTCCATGCCGCCGTGCCCGCCCGGCGGGTTGGAGTGCTCCTTCCACAGCCAGTGGTCGAACTCGGCGGCGTACTTGCCGAAGTCCCCCCACTGGTCGTCCGTGTGGTCCGGCTCTACGTAGATGCGGGCCGGGTAGTCCTCGAAGACGCCCTTGGTGCCGCCGAGGCTGTTGATGCGGCTGTAGGGGTGGGGCGTCGACACGTCGTGCTCCAGGCGGATGACCCGCCCCTTGGCGGTCTGCACGAGGCTGATCGTCCGGTCGCTCTCGATGTACGTCTCCTTCCAGCTCGGGTCGCCCGGCGGCATGTGCGCCTTGCGGTACTCGGCGAGGCCGAGCGCGGGCGTGCCGAAGCTGGAGATGTGCGTGACGCGGTCGCCGCGGTTGACGTCCATGTAGTTGGCGACGGGCCCGAAGCCGTGGTTGGGGTACAGGTCGCCGCGCAGCCGCGTGTGCCAGAGGCGGCGCCAGGGCCCTTCGTAGTAGTCCGGGTCGAACATCAGGCCGCGCAGGTCGTGGTTGTAGGCCCCCGCCCCGTGCAGCAGATCGCCGAACTTGCTGGCGTGCGCCATGCGCAGCACCCGCATCTCGTTCTTGCCGTAACAGCAGTTCTCCAGCTGCATGCAGTGTCTGCGGGTGCGCTCCGACAGGTCGACCAGGTCCCACAGTTCGTCGAGGCGCAGCGCGATCGGGCACTCCACGCCGACGTGCTTGCCGTTGAGCATGGCCGACTTGGCCATCTCGAAGTGCCAGTCCCAGGGCGTCGCCACGTACACGAAGTCGACGTCGCCGCGCGCGCAGAGCTTCTCGAAGTCGTGCTCTCCGTTGGTGTACGTCGCGGGTGCGGGCTGGCCCGCGGTGACGACCTTCTTGGCCGCCGCCGCGGTCTTGTCCTTGACCGGGTCGCACAGCGCGACGACGCGGACGCCCGGCAGGGCGAGGAACAGGTCGATCATGCCGGCGCCGCGGTTGCCGAGCCCGATGATGGCGACCCGCACCGTGGAGCGCGGCTCGAACGGTACGCCGATCATGGTCTTGCCCTTGCGGGCCGGTTCGGGCGCGGGCGCCTGGTGCGGGCTCTGTTCGGCGCCGTCGGCGTGTGCCGCGCCGGCGGCGCCGAACGCGCCGAGTCCGAGTCCGGCTCCTGCGATGCCGGCCGTGCGCAGCACCGTGCGGCGGGAATGACCTTCGGTGGGTTCGTCGTCGGGTGCCGGTGTCGCGTTCTCGTCGTGCATCGGACCTCCGTCGTCGCGCGGGGGCGGGTTGGGCGGGGCCCACC
>NZ_JBHYJH010000033.1:0-12319 GCF_042740445.1 Streptomyces sp. NPDC059003
CGGAACCCCCTGTTTTCGGGCGCACGAAGGCCCCGCCGTGCGGATCGGCGGGGCCTTCGACAGGTCGGCGGGGCCTTGGCGCGGTGCGGCTCAGACCGCGAGGTTGTCCGCCATCTCCTCGGTGAGGTTGGACTCCGTGCCCGGGATGCCCAGGTCCTGCGCCCGCTTGTCGGCCATGGCAAGCAGGCGGCGGATGCGGCCCGCGACGGCGTCCTTGGTCAGCGGCGGGTCGGCGAGCGCGCCCAGCTCCTCCAGGGAGGCCTGCTTGTGCTCCATGCGCAGGCGTCCGGCGGCCGCCAGGTGCTCGGGCACCTCCTCGCCGAGGATCTCCAGGGCGCGCTGCACCCGGGCGCCCGCGGCGACGGCGGCGCGGGCCGAGCGGCGCAGGTTGGCGTCGTCGAAGTTGGCCAGGCGGTTGGCGGTGGCACGCACCTCGCGCCGCATCCGCCGCTCCTCCCAGGCCAGCACGGACTCATGGGCGCCGAGCCGCGTCAGGAGGGCACCGATCGCGTCACCGTCACGGACGACGACGCGGTCCACACCGCGTACCTCGCGGGCCTTCGCGGCGATCTGCAGCCGCCGGGCCGCGCCGACGAGCGCGAGGGCGGCCTCCGGACCCGGGCAGGTCACCTCCAGGGAGGAGGAGCGGCCGGGCTCGGTCAGCGAGCCGTGCGCGAGGAACGCGCCGCGCCAGGCGGCCTCCGCGTCGCAGGTGGCCCCCGAGACCACCTGCGGCGGAAGGCCCCGGATGGGACGGCCGCGGCCGTCGACCAGGCCGGTCTGGCGGGCCAGCTGGTCGCCGCCCGCGACGACCCGCACGACGTACCGGGAGCCGCGGCGCAGTCCGCCGGGGGCCATCACGATCAGCTCCGAGCTGTGCCCGAAGATCTCCAGGATGTCCCGCTTGAGCCTGCGGGCCGCCATCGCCGTGTCCAGCTCCGCCTCGATCACGATGCGGCCGCTGACCAGGTGGAGTCCGCCCGCGAACCGCAGGATCGCCGAGACCTCCGCCTTCCTGCAGCAGGTCCGGGTGACGGGGAGCCGGGAGATCTCGTCCTTCACCGCTGCCGTCATCGCCATGGGCCGATCCTTCCATGCATCCGAAAAATACGGTCGTACGCGGCGGCCAGCAGCTCCGGGTCGTGCTTGGGGCTGCCGTCCTGGCGGGCCACCGGCGCCAGCTCCACCGTGGCGCCGAACCGCTTGGCGGCGTCGGTGAGGGATCCACGGTCGGGCACGGCGGCCTCGTCGGCCAGCACCACGTCCAGGGCGAGTTTAGGGGCGTGTCGGGCCAAAACCTCCAAATGACGCTGCGGAGAGAACCCTTCGGTTTCTCCGGGCTGCGGCGCGAGGTTCAGCGAAAGGATTCGCCGGGCCTTGGTCTCCGTGAGGGCGTCGAGCAGCTCGGGGACGAGCAGGTGCGGGATCACGGAGGAGAACCAGGAGCCGGGCCCGAGGACCACCCAGTCGGCGTCCAGGACGGCGGCGACCGCCTCCGGGACGGCGGGCGGGTCCTGCGGGACCAGGTGCACGGACTGCACCTCGCCCGGGGTGAGCGCCACCGTGGCCTGCCCGCGGACCGTGTCCACGTCGTCCGGGCGCTCCGGGTCGTGGCCCTTGACCAGGGCCTGGAGCTCCAGGGGCACCGCGGACATGGGCAGCACGCGCCCGTGCGCGCCGAGCAGCTTGCCGACCAGGTCCAGGGCCTGGACGTGGTCGCCGAGCTGCTCCCACAGGGCGACGATCAGGACGTTCCCCACGGCGTGCTCGTGCAGGTCGCCGCGGGACTGGAAGCGGTGCTGGATGACGCGCGCCCAGGTCTGGCCCCAGTCGTCGTCGCCGCACAGCGCGGCGAGCGCCTTGCGCAGGTCGCCGGGCGGAAGCACCCCGAGCTCCTGCCGCAGGCGGCCGCTGGAGCCGCCGTCGTCGGCGACGGTGACGACGGCGGTGAGGTCCCCGGTGATCCGGCGCAGGGCGGCCAGGGACGCGGACAGGCCCATGCCGCCGCCGAGCGCGACGACCTTGGGCTGGGCGCCCCGCTTGCGGCCCAGGCGGGTCAGGCGGAGCACCCGGCGGTTGGGGTTCATTCGCGCCCCATGTCCCGGTGGACGATGACCGTCTCGACACCGGCGGAGGAGAGGCGGGCGGCGAGCTTCTCGGACGTGGCGACGGAGCGGTGCTTGCCGCCCGTACAGCCCACGGCGATGGTCACGTACCGCTTGCCCTCGCGGCGGTAGCCCGCGGCGATCAGCTGGAGCAGCTCCGTGTAGCGGTCGAGGAACTCCTTGGCGCCGGGCTGGCTGAAGACGTACGCCGACACCTCCTCGTTGAGGCCCGTGAAGGGGCGCAGCTCCGGCACCCAGTGCGGGTTGGGCAGGAAGCGCATGTCGACCACGAGGTCGGCGTCGACCGGCAGGCCGTACTTGAAGCCGAACGACATGACCGTGGCCCGCAGCTCCGGCTCCTCGTCGCCCGCGAACTGGGCGTCCATCTTGGCGCGCAGCTCGTGCACGTTCAGGCTGGAGGTGTCGATGACCAGGTCGGCGTCGCCGCGCAGCTCGCGCAGGAGCTCGCGCTCGGCCGCGATGCCGTCGACGATGCGGCCGTCGCCCTGGAGCGGATGCGGGCGGCGCACCGACTCGAAGCGGCGCACCAGGGCCTCGTCGGAGGACTCCAGGAAGACGGTGCGCCGCGTGACGTTCTTGGACTCCAGGTCCGCGAGGGACTCGCGGAGGTTGTCGAAGAAGCGGCGGCCGCGCACGTCGACGACGACCGCGATGCGGGCGACGTTGCCCTGGGAGCGGGCGCCGAGCTCCACCATGGTGGGGATCAGGGCGGGCGGCAGGTTGTCCACGACGAACCAGCCGAGGTCCTCCAGGCACTTGGCGGCCGTGCTGCGCCCGGCCCCCGACATGCCGGAGATGATCACCAGCTCGGGGATGGCCGCCTCCGCGGCCTCCCCTGCCTCGATGGTGGTACTCGTACTCACCTGTGTGCCGCCTTCGTCGTGCTCGCTCATGTCTCCGTCCCCCGTCGTGGTTCCTCGGCACCCACGCGCGTGGGTGCCTCGCTGTCTTCCGGGGCCGCGGTCGGCGCGGGCCCCTTGCCGTACTCCGAGTCTCCCGCCGTCGCGGGGTCCTCGCCGTCGGCCGAGTCTCCCGCCCCCGCGGGTTCCTCGTCTTCCATGATCTCTCCAGTCGCCGTGTTCACGGCGGGCGCCACCGGGGCCGCCTGGGCGAACGCGGCCGCGATGGCTTCCGCCGTCTTGCGGCCGACGCCCGGCACCTCGCAGATCTGGTCGATCGTCGCGGCCCGGAGCTTCTTCACCGAACCGAAGTACTTGATCAGGGTCTGTTTACGCGCGTCACCGAGCCCCGGAACGTCGTCCAGCGGGCTCGCACGGAAGCGCTTGGACCGCTTGACGCGCTGGTAGGTGATCGCGAAGCGGTGCGCCTCGTCGCGCACGCGCTGCAGCAGGTAGAGCCCCTCGCTGGTGCGCGGCAGGACCACCGGGTCGTCCTCGCCGGGCACCCAGACCTCTTCGAGGCGCTTGGCGAGGCCGCAGACCGCGATGTCGTCGATGCCGAGCTCGTCCAGGGCGCGCTGGGCGGCGGCGACCTGCGGCTGGCCGCCGTCCACGACGACGAGCTGGGGCGGGTAGGCGAACTTCTTGGGGCGCCCGTCCTCCTCGGTGAGGCTCGCCTGGACCTCCTGCGCCTCCTGGGTCTCCTGGGCCCCCTCCGGGGACCACTCCCCCGTCTTCTCCTTCTCGGCGAGATACCGCTTGAAGCGCCGCGTGATCACCTCGTGCATGGACCGGACGTCGTCCTGCCCGGCGAAGCCCTTGATCTGGAAGCGGCGGTACTCGCTCTTGCGGGCGAGGCCGTCCTCGAAGACGACCATGGAGGCGACGACGTCGTCGCCCTGGAGGTGCGAGATGTCGTAGCACTCGATGCGCAGGGGCGCGCTGTCGAGCTCCAGGGCGGCCGCGATCTCCTCCAGGGCCCGGGAGCGGGTCGTGAGGTCGGAGGCGCGCTTGGTCTTGTGCAGGACGAGGGACTGCTGGGCGTTGCGCGCGACCGTCTCCATGAGGGCCTTCTTGTCGCCGCGCTGCGGGACGCGCAGCGACACGTTCGCCCCGCGGCGCTCCGTGAGCCACTCCTGGACGGGCTCCGCGGGGTCGGGCAGGGCCGGGACCAGGACCTCCTTGGGGACGGCGTCGCCGCGCTCCTCCCCGTAGAGCTGCTGCAGGGCGTGCTCGACGAGGTCGCCGGTGGTCACGGCCTCCACCTTGTCCGTGACCCAGCCGCGCTGGCCGCGCACGCGCCCGCCGCGCACGTGGAAGATCTGGACGGCGGCCTCAAGCTCGTCCTCGGCGACGGCGATCAGGTCGGCGTCGGTGGCGTCGGCGAGGACGACCGCGCTCTTCTCCATCGCCTTCTTGAGGGCGTCTATGTCGTCGCGGAGGCGGGCCGCCTTCTCGTACTCCATCTCCTCGGCCGCGTCCATCATCCGGCGCTCCAGGCGCCGGATGTACGTCCCCGTGCGGCCGGTCATGAACTCGCAGAAGTCCTCCGCCAGTTGCCGGTGGTCCTCGGCGGATACGCGGTCCACGCAGGGCGCCGAGCACTTGCCGATGTAGCCGAGGAGGCAGGGGCGGCCGGTGCGGGCGGCGTTCTTGAAGACGCCCGCCGAGCACGTGCGCACGGGGAAGACGCGCAGGAGCAGGTCCACCGTGTCGCGGATCGCCCACGCGTGGCCGTACGGGCCGAAGTAGCGCACGCCCTTCTTCTTCTGACCGCGCATCACCTGGACGCGCGGGAACTCCTCGTTCATCGTCACCGCGAGGTACGGATAGCTCTTGTCGTCGCGGTACTTGACGTTGAAGCGCGGGTCGTACTCCTTGATCCAGGTGTACTCCAGCTGGAGCGCCGCCGTCTCCGTGGCCACGACCGTCCACTCCACGGACGCGGCGGTCGTCACCATCGTGGCCGTGCGCGGGTGCAGGTTGGCCAGGTCCTGGAAGTAGCTGGCCAGGCGCTGGCGCAGGCTCTTGGCCTTCCCGACGTAGATCACACGGCGGTGCTCGTCACGGAACTTGTAGACCCCCGGCGAGTCGGGGATCTGCCCCGGCTTGGGGCGGTAGCTGGAAGGGTCGGCCATGTCGGACAGCCTACTGGCGGGGTGTGACAGACCGGGTTCCGCCCGCGGCGAGCCCGCCCGCCCGAGAGGGCGGGCGGGCGGGAGAAGCCCCGGCCGAAGGCCGGGACCACCTCAGCCGAGACGGCGAGCGCGCCGCCGCACCACAGCGACCCCGGACAGACCGAGGGCGACAGCGGCCCCGGCTCCGGCCACGGAGGAGACGACGGTCACCGCCCCGTCGGTCGAGGACGCGGCCGACTCGGGGGCGGACTCACTCACCGCACCCTCTGCACCAAAACCACCGGCCTTGCCCGACTTCGCGTAAGCGGACCCCGGCAGCTTGTCCCCGTACGCCTTGTGCACCCGCTTCTGGTAGGCGGAGACCGTGGTGCCGTCGGCCCCGACGGCCCGCACCGCGTCCTTGTCGAGCGGCAGGACCCGCTCGCCCTTCTGCACGTACCAGGCGTTGATCTGCGGCTCGTGGAAGACGGTGCCTCCGGGGAGCTTGTCGGCACCCACGCGCGCGTAGCGGGTCTCGTCGTCCCCGGTGGCGATGTTCACGACCTGCCAGGAGCCGGCCTGCTCGACGGTCCAGAGCGAGGCCTTCTGGCCGTCGGACGAGACCGCCTTGCTGGCGAGGAACTCCATGCGGGCGACCGGTACGTCCTTCTTGCCCGCGACGAAATCCGGCGCCAAGTAGTACACGGGTACGGCCGCTTCGCCCGTCACGCGCGGGTCGGCGGCCGCCTTCGAGACCGCTCCGTCCCGCGCGAAGAAGCGGGAGAGCGTGTCGAGGGTCTTCGAGGACCCGGCCGCGTCGTGCGCGGCGCCCCGGGCGGCCTGGGACGGCGCGGGCGGGGCCGCGGGCCCGGAGTCGGCGGTGGCGCCCGGCGCCCCGAGGCCGAGCAGCAGGGTGGCGGCCGAGCCCGCGAGCGCGGCCTTCAGGAGGGTGCGGGGAAGTCGACGTGTCATCGCTCTCACGCCCCGATCCGGTACAGCGAGTGGGTCCAGGAGAAGGTGTTGTTGTTCACGTACCAGGAGTGCGACGCCCAGTTGTAGCGGTCGCTTGAGGGCCACGGGTCGCCCCAGTACACCCAGCTGTTCGCGGTGTCGTACCCGTAGATGACGTGCATGTGGCCGCCGCCGTTGGACCACTGGATGCGGGTCTCTATGGGGCGGTTGGCGTTGATCTCGGTCTGCACCGTCGGGTAGCGCAGCCAGCCGGTGACGTACGAGCCGGAGTTGATGCCCGCCCAGTCGAGGGCGTTCTGCACGTTGCCCAGGGTGGCCTGGTTGTTGGGGCACTCGGTGTTCTGGCTGCGGTTGAAGGCGGCGTTGCAGAACTGGTTCTGGGAGTAGTTCTTGCCCAGGTACGTGGCGATGGTGTTGCCCGCCGCGGCCCAGCACCAGTTGGTCTTCTGCTGCGCCTGCATCGTGATGTTCAGGCGCTTGGCGGCGAGGACGGACGGGTCGGCCGCCCCGGGGACGGCCGCCGCTCCGGAGGCGCCGGGCGCCACGGACGTCGACGCCACCGACGTGGCGGCGGGGGAAGAGGTGTCGTGCGGAGCCGCCGCGGCCGTGGCCGTCGGTACGGCGAACAGGGCCGTCGCGGCGACGGCGAGCGCGGACAGCCGTCTCCGTCGGCTGAGCCTGCCTATGGGGTGCATCGCGGTCCTCCCGAGCGAAGTGGGGGTGAGATGTGGAGGAGCGCGTCCGGACGCTGCTGCGTTGAGCATCAGGTGTTGTCGAGTGCAGGTCAACACGCTTCAATGCGGGATGACTTGAACCGTGAACAACAGCCCACCCCTGTGAACACCGCCCGCACGCTCACCTGGTCAACCGCCCCGACCCGGGCGTACGCGCGAACAGTCGGTGTGAACGTTCACAGAAAGGACCCGCGGTGTTGCACGCCTCCCCCCACGCCATGACCCTCCCGACACCCGCCCCGACACCCGCCCCGACATCCCTCCCCACGTCCCCCACGCCCCCCACGAAGCTTCCCGCCGACGGCATCCCGGCGGACCTCGCCTCCGCCCTGCGCGCCGGCCCCTTCCACGTCGCCCTGCGCGCGGCGATCGCCGCCCGGCGGCTGCCCCTGCAGCGCGTGCGCCACCACCTCGCACGCCACGGCGTCAGCGTCGGCGTGACCAGCCTGAGCTACTGGCAGCAGGGCGCGCGCCGCCCCCAGCGCGCCGAGTCCCTACGGGCCGTACGCGCCCTGGAGGAGATACTCGAACTCCCCGAGGAGTCACTGATCAGACTCCTCGCCCAGGCCGACGAACGCCCCGACGGCGAGCGCCCCGCCGCCCGCTCGTACCGCTCCCTGGTGGAGGCCTCCGACATCCTGCAGTCCCTGATCGCCGAGCTCGGATCACCGCTCGACGGCGGCCTGCACACCATCGGCCACCACGAGCGCGTCCGCATCGGCGCGCACCGCGAACTCCTCGGCCGCGACTCCGAGCACATCGTGCGCGCCCACAGGGACGGCGTGGACCGCTACATCGCCATCCACCACGGAGACCCCGGCTGCACTCCGGAGCGCACGGCCGTCCTTGCCCTGGAGAACTGCCGTACAGGGCGCGTGCGGTGGCACCACAGCACCGGCGTCCTGGTCGCCGAGCTGCTCTTCGACACCCGCCTGCGCGCGGGCGAGACGCATATGTTCCGCTACGGCTTCGAGGACGGCACGGCCGGAGCGAGCAGCGAGTACTTCCGCGGATTCAGCTTCGCGGGCGGCCAGTACGCCCTCCAGGTCCGCTTCGCGGAAGAGGCCCTGCCGGTGCGCTGCCAGCGCTTCACCCAGCACTCGGCGGCCGCCCCGCGCGTGGGACGCCAGGAACTCACCCTGAGCGGGAGCCACCGGTCGGTGCACCTGGTGGAACCGCAGGTACGGGCCGGGATCGTGGGGATCGAGTGGGGCTGGGAGTAGCCGGGCGCTCAGGCGCCGGGCCCCGCCACGATCTTGCCCTTCTCCACCTTCACCGGCAGTTCCTTCAGCGGCGCCACCGCGGGCTCGTGCAGCACCTTGCCGTTCGTCGCGTCGAACTGGCTGCCGTGGCAGGGGCAGGTCAGCTTGCTGCCCTGGAGCTTGTTGATGGGGCACTGGGCGTGGGTGCAGATCGTGCTGTACGCCTTGTACTCGTCGTCGGTGATGCGGCTGACCACCACGTTGTGGTCCCGGTAGAGCTTCGACTCGCCGACCGCCACCTCGTCGGACGCGCCCAGGTCCACCGGCTCCGTCGGCGCCGAGCGGCTGCCGCCCTTGTCGTCGGTCGAGCAGGCGGTGAGCCCGAGCCCGGCGGCCGGAGCGAGTGCGGCCGCGCGCAGCACGGTACGGCGGGCGTGGGGCGTGCCGGGCATGAAGTCTCCACAGGTCAGGGGCGTTCGGCGACGGATCAGACCATACCGGTGCGGATCACCGCGACCGCGTTGGGCACGGCCGTGACCGGGTACGGCGTGGTCGTGCCCGAGTCGCGCCCGCTCCGGCCGCACCGGCCGGGCAGGCTCTAGCCTGGGCGAAAGCTGCGCGCCTGAAAGGATCCGTCAGTGATAGTCGTCGCAGGTGAGTCCCTGATCGACCTCGTTCCGCAGGAGGCCGCGCGAGGGGCTTCGCAGCGGGCCGGAACGGGCGGCGCGGCCGGTGCGGGCGGTGCGGCCGGTACGGGCGGTGCGATCAGTACGGCCGGTCCGATCGCTGCGGGCAGTGTGCCGCTGCCCGCGCTCGCGCCGCGGCTCGGCGGCGGCCCGTTCAACACCGCGGTGGCGCTCGGCCGGCTCGGCTCGCCCACGGCGTTCTGCTCCCGCGTCTCGCTCGACGCGTTCGGCGAGGCGCTGCTCGCGGGGCTGCGGGCGGCGGGGGTCGACGTGTCGTACGTCGAGCGCGGCGCCGAACCGACGACGCTCGCCGTGACCTCGATCGGCGCGGACGGCTCGGCCGGCTACTCCTTCTACGTCGAGGGCACCGCCGACCGGCTCTTCGCCGCTCCGGCGCGGCTCCCGGACGGCGCCCGGGCGATGTCCTTCGGGACCTGCTCGCTGGCCCTGGAACCGGGCGCCAGCGCGTACGAGGAGGTACTGCGGCGCGCGGCGGCGGGCGGTGTCTTCACGACCCTCGACCCCAACATCCGGGCCGGTCTCATCCCGGACGCGGACGCCTACCGGGCCCGGTTCAAGAGCTGGCTGCCGTCGGTGACGCTCCTGAAGGTGTCGGAGGAGGACGCGCGCTGGCTGGGCGGCTCGCCCGAGGAGTGGCTGGCGTCGGGCCCTGCCGCCGTCGTGGTCACGCGGGGCGCCGACGGTCTGTCGGTGTTCACCGGGGACGGTGGCGCGCACGCCGTGCCGGGCGTCCCGGTCGACGTCGTCGACACGATCGGTGCGGGTGACACCGTCAACGCGGCGCTGCTGCACGGCCTCGCCGCGCGGGACGCCCTGTCGGCGGACGGGCTCGCCGGGCTCGGCGCCGACGCCTGGGCGGAGGTCCTGCGGTTCGCGGCGCGCGCGGCGGCCGTCACCTGCTCCCGCGAGGGCGCGGAGCCGCCGTACGGCTGGGAGCTGGCCGGGGTGTAGCCGGGAGCCGGCCGGGGTGCGGGGGGGGCGCCGCGTACGCGTACGTGGCCGGACCCGCGTACACGGCGTACGTGCCGTACCCGGCCGTTCAGCCGCTGACCGCCCGCAGGCCTCCGGGCTTGCGGCCGTTGAGCCGGTCGAGGGCCGCGGCCGTGGTCTCGTCGGCCGGGAGGTGCACGAGCAGGCGCTGGCCGTCGATGTCGGGCAGCGCCAGCGTCTCGTAGGACAGGCGCAGGATGCCCACTTCGGGGTGGTCGACGCGCTTGACGCCGCTGCGGCGCGGCAGGCCGGGTACGCCCTCGATGCGGTCGGTGAAGGGTGCCCCCGCGAGGACGGTCAGCTCGTCGACGAATCCCCGGACATGCGGGTCGACCATGGGTGACTCGCTTCTGAGGTGGGCGATTTCGTCGTCCGCGACGCGGTCCCACTCGGGGAACGCGGCGCGGGCCCGGTCGTCGGTGAAGACGTGCCGGACGACGTTGGGCCGGTCGCCGTCGAGCAGGCCGAGAGGGCGCGCGATCCGTTCGTACGCCGTCGTGTACGTGAGGACGTCGCCGAGCCGGTTGAGGAGCACGGCCGGGGTGGGCTCCAGGCGGTCGACCAGGTCCCGCACGGTGGGGCGCACCGTGCGGGCGGGCGGCGGGGCGTCGGCGCAGCAAGGGGCGTCGGCGCCGGTGCTCACCTTGTGGAGGCGGCGCAGGTGGAGGCGTTCCTCCACGCTCATCCGGAGGGCGTCGCCGAGGGCGCCGAGCACTTGCGGTGAGGGGTGGCGGTCGCGGCCCTGTTCGAGCCGGGTGAGGTATTCGACGCTGATGCCGGCGAGCGTGGCGACTTCGGAGCGGCGCAGTCCCGGTGTGCGGCGGCGCGGCCCGCTGGGCAGGCCCACTTCGGTGGGGGTGAGGGCCTCGCGGCATGTGCGCAGGAAGGCTCCCAGCTCGTTGTCGCTCACCGTTCGAACGTATCAGGGGGGCGGGGCGTGTTCCGCCCCTGATGGTGGCCCTGTCACTACCAGTCTCCGCTCGGCCTTCCTCGGGTTCCGGCGCCGCCGCACAGTGGTCGGCATGACCTTCGAAACCACTGAGACGACCGCCGCCACGACGACCGCGGGCGGCCTGCCGCTGCCCGCGGGCCGCTGGGCGTTCGACCCGCTGCACTCCGCTGTGAACTTCACGATCCGCCATCTGGGCATTTCCAAGGTGCGGGGTCGTTTCGCCGAGTTCGACGCGGAGTTGGTGGTGGGCGGGACGCTCGCGGAGTCCGCGGTGAACGCCACCATCGCGCTCGCGTCGATCGACACCGGCAACCCGGACCGGGACGCGCATGTCCGGGCGTCCGACCTGCTCGACGTGGAGAAGCGTCCGACGATGACGTTCCGTTCGACGCGGATCACGGGTGCGGGCGAGGACTGGACGCTCGAGGGCGACCTGACCATCGGCGATGTGGCGCGTCCGGTGTCGCTCGCCGTGGAGTTCGGCGGGTTGGGTGCCTTCGGGGAGGCGCGGCACGCCGGGTTCGAGGCGACGGGTGAGATCCGGCGCAGCGAGTTCGGCCTGACGTTCGCGCCGGGTCTGCTCGGTGAGGTCGTGAAGATCCAGCTGGACATGCAGTTCCTGGAGCCGGGCGGCGGCGCGGGCCAGGAGGGCGCGTAACGGTCGCCGACCGGTCCCTCAGCCGTCGCCGAAGGCGCCGTGCCGTCCCGCTCCCGCGGTGAACCGGGCGGCGCCTTCGGCCGCTTCACTGAGGGCGTGCCGTCCGTGGCTCAGTTCGACGGCGAGCGCCTGCCGTTCGGGGAGGCCGTGCTGTTCCCTGACGGAGAGCCGGTCGTGCCGCAGACAGGTCCCCGGGAACGCGGCGATCTCGGCGGCCAGGCGCTCGGCGGCCTCGCGGGCGGTGCCGCGCGGCACGACGCGGTTGACCAGGCCCATGCCGAGGGCCTCGGCGGCGTCGACGGGGCGGCCGGTGAGGATGAGGTCCAGGGCGCGCCCCTCGCCGACGATGCGCGGCAGCCGTACGGTGCCGCCGTCGATGAGCGGTACGCCCCAGCGGCGGCAGAACACGCCGAGTACGGCGTCGTCCTCGGCGACGCGGAGGTCGCACCAGAGGGCGAGCTCCAGGCCGCCGGCGACGGCGTGACCGGAGATCGCGGCGATCACCGGCTTGGACAGGCACAGCCGGGTGGGGCCCATCGGCCCGTCGTTGGCGCCGCCGCTTTCGTTGGCGCCGCCGCTCTTGTTGGCGCCGTCGACGTCCGTGATGGCGTTGCCGTCCGGTGTGCCGATGGCTTTGAGGTCGGCGCCCGCGCAGAACGTGCCGCCCTCGCCCCACAGGACGGCGACGGAAGCGTCCGGGTCGGCGTCGAAGGCGCGGAAGGCGTCGGCGAGCGCGCGGGCGGTGGGCCCGTCGACGGCGTTGCGCGCCTGGGGACGGGACAGGACGACGGTGGTGACGGGGCCTTGGCGCTCGCTGCGTACGGGCATGCCGCCCACCCGACCATGCGAACGGCCCGTGGAACAAGGGGTGTTCGGGTCCCGTGAACGGCGGAGGTGGGGCCCCCCGCGGGGCGGGCGGGGGCCCCCCCGCCGCGCGGGGCCGCGGGCGGGCGGTGGGGGGC